>CAMJHW010000019.1 GCA_946405645.1 uncultured Bacteroidales bacterium | reverse complement strand
ACAACTACCAGGACAAGTACAACTTCGAGGCTTCCTTCCGTCGTGACGGTTCTTCCCGTTTCCACAAGGATGCCCGCTGGGGTAACTTCTGGTCCGTCGGTGCCAACTGGATGATTTCCAAGGAAGATTTCATGCAGTCCATCAGCTGGGTCAACAGCCTCAAGCTTCGCGCCGACTTCGGCGAGGTGGGTAACGACTCCGGTTCCGGACTCTACGGCTATCAGGCCCTCTACACCTCCAACCAGAACGCCAACAAGGGCGCCTACTACCTTTCCCAGCTGCCCAACCTCGACCTCAAGTGGGAGACCGGACAGTCCTGGGGCGTCGGTATCGAGTCCCGCCTCTTCAACAGGTTGACACTCAACGTCGACTACTTCGACCGTCGCAATAAGGATCTGCTCTTCGGCGTAATACTCCCGATCTCCGCCGGTCCTACATCCACTTCCGGCACCAACCCTTCAGTCACCCAGAACATCGGTACGATGTCCAACCGCGGTATCGAGATCGAAACCAACATCGACATCGTCCGCAACCGCAACTGGAAGGTCAACTTCTTCGCCAACGCCACTTTCCTGAAGAGCAAGATCCTCTCCCTGCCGGAGCAGAACCGCAAGGAAGGTATCATCGACGGAACCAAGCGCTACGTCGAGGGCGGCGACCGCTATGCATACTGGCTCTACCAGTTCGCAGGCGTCGACCAGATGACCGGTCTCTCCGTATATGAACTTGATGACGAGCGCTATTATGTCACTGACAACGGCGCAGCCGACGGCAATATCATCTATGGTACCGCCGAGGATGAAGAGGGCAATGCCCACTCCCTGATGGATCCCAAGAACTACACCGTGATCAATGGCGTCCCTTATGTCTGGAACGCCGGCTCCTACGGAAAGAAGAACTGGTCCGGCACCGCTACCCCGAAGGTCAACGGCAGCTTCGGACTTGACGTCAGCTTCAAGGGTCTCACCCTCTCTTCCCTCTTCACCTACGCTCTTGGAGCAAAGGTCTATGACGGCATCTATGCCGCCAAGATGGGCGCAAGCGCCAATCCCAGCAGCGTCCACGAGGACAACCTCAAGGGTTGGACCGGTGTTCCTGCCGGAATGACCGAGACCAGTCCCAACCGTATCGACCCGAACGGTGTTCCTATGATCTATACGTTCAGCACCTACGGCGGTTCGTCCGGACCCACCATCTCCAATGACGCCGGCACTTCGACCCGTTGGCTGACCTCAGGCAACTATCTTGTCGTGAAGAACGTCGCCCTCACCTACGAGCTCCCCAAGCGCTGGCTCACTCCGCTCCAGATCCAGGGTCTTTCCCTTACCGCCGCCTGCGAGAACCTCTTTACCAAGGCCGCCCGCAAGGGTCTCAACCCTCAGTACAGCTTCGGCGGCGTGACGAGCACCAACACCTTCGTCACCGCCCGTGTCTTTACCGCAGGTATCAACGTCAGATTCTAGTTTAATAAGAGATGAAAGCCATGAAACATATCATCAGATTCTCACTTTTAGTCGCGGCCCTCACTCTTGCTGTCGCCTGCGACAAGGAATACATGGAGACCACTCCTGAGAGTTCCACCTCACCGGCCACCATCTTCTCCTCGACTACCAACATCCCTCTCGCCATCAACGGCCTCAGCAAGATGATGACGAGCCAGTACCTGAGCACACAGGGACTGAACGGAGAAGGTACCATCAAGACCTGGTACGGCAACCACGGCAACGACCTCCAGCGTAGTGACCAGGCCGGCTGGGCCTCGCTCTGGAACCACACTATGAACGAGAGCGTCAACTCTACGTACCTCATCTATCCCTGGTACTACTACTATAAGATCATCGGCAACGCCAACCTCGTCATCGAGAACGTCGACAACGCCGAAGGCCCCGAAGTAGAACGCCAGTTCTACAAGGCCCAGGCCCTCGTGTTCCGTGCACACGCCTACACTATGCTTATGCAGCTCTACGCATATCGCTGGCAGGACAGCAACAACGGTGCAGCCAAGGGAGTCGCCCTCCGTCTCAGTTCCGAAACCACTGACGAAGGCACGTACGACCTCCCGCTTTCCACCCAGGCCGAGTGCTACGCACAGATCTATGCCGACTGCGACGAAGCCATCAGCCTCTTCAAGTCCTGCGGTATCGACCGCGGCTCCGATGAATTCTACAAACCGAACATCAATGTCGCCTATGCGGTCAAGACCCGTGCAGCCCTCGTTCGCGAGGACTGGGCTACCGTCGCAGCCTGCGCTCCCGAGGCCCGCAAGGGTCATCCCCTGATGTCCACGGAAGAGTATGTGGACGGTGGTTTCAGCGATGAGAACAAAGAGTGGATCTGGGGTGTCTATGAGGCTGAGGACCAGACCCTTTACTACTACTCCTTCTTCGCTTATCAGGCCAGCAACGCTTCGTCTTCGATGCAGCGCGGCAGACCGCTCGCCATCAGCAAGGAACTCTACGACCAGATCCCCGAGACGGATGTCCGTCGCAGGATGTGGCTGGAGCCTACTCCCGAAGAGTGGGCCGCCTGCAGCGCCGTCAACAAAGCCGGTTCCAGCTTCGCCGCCAGAGCGAAGGCTGAATATGGCAACAAGCTGTACTCCACGAGCCAGATCTTTGCTTACATGAGCTTCAAGTTCCAGTGCACGTTCACCCCTGGCGGCGGCAGCTTCAACGTTTACCGCAGCGCCGAGATGATCCTCTCCGAGGCCGAAGCCCAGTGCCACCTCGGCAATGATGCCGCTGCACAGGCACTGCTCAAGGAACTCAACAAGAACCTTGATCCGGAGTATGACTGCACCAAGACCGGCGCCGACCTGCTGACGGAAGTCAAGCTGTATCGCCGCATCGATCTCTGGGGTGAAGGTTTCGACTGGTTCGACTACAAGCGCTGGAACGAACCTATTGTCCGTAAGAGCAAGGCTGAAGGCGGTAGTTTCCAGGCTGCGTACGCAGTGACCATCAATGTCGGCGACGGCAACAAGTGGACCTGGAAGATCCCCAAGAGGGAGACCGATTACAACAAGCTGATCTCACTCGAATAAGCGTCAGCTGATTAATTATAATTCCGGAGGGAATCGTGAGATTTTCTCCGGTTTTTTGTTTTGTATGTTTTAATTCCTTACCTTTACCTAACTATTTGAATAACATTTAAAACTTAATAACCATGTCAGAACAGAACTACAGGATCGAGAGCGACCTGCTCGGTGAGCTGAAAGTGCCAGCGGACGCTTACTACGGAGTACAGACGCAGAGGGCGCTCGACAATTACAAGATTTCCACCACCCGGATGTGCGACTACCCTGAATACGTGATCTCCATCGCGTATGTCAAGATGGCCGCCGCCGCAGCCAATGCCGAACTCGGCGTCCTGGACAAGACCATCGCCAACGCCATCATAGCAGCCTGCTGTGAGATAGTCGACGGCAAGTTCCACGATCAGTTCCCGGTAGATATGATGCAGGGAGGAGCCGGTACTTCGGTGAACATGAATGCCAACGAAGTGATCGCCAACCGCGCCCTGGAACTTATGGGACACAAGAAGGGCGAATACCAGTACTGCTCCCCCAACGACCACGTGAACTGCGCCCAGTCCACCAATGACGCGTATCCTACGGCATTCCGTTATACGTTCGTCAGGATGAACAAGCACCTTGTCGCCAGCCTCCAGGCCCTGATCGCGGCTTTCCGCGCCAAAGGCGTGGAGTTCAAGGACTTCATCAAGATGGGACGCACGCAGCTGCAGGATGCAGTCCCCATGACATCCGGTCAGGAGTTCAACGCATTTGCCAACAACCTCGAAGAGGAGATCGCCAATCTCGAGCGCAACGCCGTGCTGCTGCGAGAGATCAATATGGGCGGCACCGCCATCGGCACCGGCCTGAATGCGGTGCCCGGCTTCGCCGACCTCTGCACCCGCAAGATGTCCGAGTTCTGCGGCGACGAACTGGTAAAGGCTTCCGACCTTGTCGAGGCTACGCCTGATACTGGAGCGTACGTAAGCTACTCGGCTGCTCTCAAGCGACTGGCCATCAAGCTGTCGAAAATCTGCAACGACCTCCGTCTCATGGCCTCCGGTCCGCGCTGCGGCCTTCACGAGATCAACCTTCCTCCCATGGCTCCCGGCTCGTCCATCATGCCCGGAAAGGTCAACCCCGTCATTCCGGAGGTTACCAACCAGGTATGTTTCAAGGTCATAGGCAATGACACCACCGTGGCCTTCGCCGCAGAGGCCGGCCAGTTGCAGCTCAACGTTATGGAGCCGGTCATTGCCGAGTCCATCCTTGAGAGCGTGACCTGGCTGCGCAATGCCATCGACACCCTGCGCACCAAGTGCATCGAGGGTATCACGGTCAACGCCGACCATTGCTACGAGATGGTCAAGAACTCCATCGGAATCGTTACCGCCCTCAACCCCTACATCGGATACAAGGGCAGCACCAAGGTTGCGAAGGAAGCCCTCGAGAGCGGACGCAGCGTCTATGACATCGTGCTTGAGAAGGGCCTGATGACCAAGGAGAAACTCGACGAGGCCCTCAATCCCGCCGCTATGCTCGGTTCGCACGCCCTGCTGAAATAATTCAATCTTTTCGTATATTTGCGGAAAGCGCAAATATGAAAAGATACTTCAAACAATCCATATTGATGCTCGCCGCTCTGGCGGGCATCATTGGTTGCGGCCACAAGGATCCGGAATCCGCAGACCTCACCAAACAGGAGAAGGAGCAGCGGCAGGCCATCAACCTCTTCGCATACAACACGATGAGCACGTATTACCTTTGGAGTGCGGACATCACTTCCGAACTCTCCGACTGGAAGATGTTCGGGGATCCGGTCGAAAAGGTAAAGAAAGCCCGCTACAAGGATTCCTCCGGAAAGGATATCGACAAATGGACCGTGCTGACCGAAGACATAGAGAGCATGAAAAGCTCCACTGCCGGAGTGAGCACTACATACGGGATGGACTTCAAACTGTACTGGTATGACGAGTCCCAGACGGCAGTCTGCATGGTCATCACTGTGGTATATCCCGACAGCCCGGCCGAAAAGGCGGGTCTAAAGCGTGGAGACGTGATTATGAAGATAGCGGGAAAAGGGATGACGGGGGACAATTATTCCTCCCTGCTGTACGACAGCTTCCTGAATGCCAAATCCTGCACCGTCACCGACAGGAACTCCAAAGAGTACAAGATGACCGCAGTGGAGATGTACGAGAATCCCGTCCTCGTCCGGAAGGTATTCGATGTCGGAGGCAAGAAAGTCGGATATCTGTTCTTCAATTCATTTACCCTGGCGGCATGCCAGGATCTCATCGAAGCCGGAAAGTATTTCCGTTCGGAAGGAATAGAAAGCCTGATACTTGACATGCGCTACAACGGTGGCGGATTCGTGGTCACGGAAACCGTCCTTGCATCGATGCTGGCTCCGGAAGCGGAAGTCAAGGCAGGCAGCGTATTCGAAACCGTCGTGTACAACAGTACGCTCACGGAAGCCTGGGGAAAGGATGACACCTGCTTCTCCGAGAATATCAAGTACAATTACAACGGGAAAGATTACACCCTCGACCTGTCCGGGGCCAATTTCGGCATCTCGCATCTTTACGCGATAATGACTGGAGACAGCGCGTCCGCTTCGGAGAGCCTTCTGGTGGGCCTGATGCCCTATATGGACGTCAAGATCTTCGGCCAGCAGTCTTACGGCAAGTACTGCAGCGGTATAATGTACAGCGCCAAGGACTGGTACAAGGACTATGACGAGGTGCTCGACGAAGACCAGCGCAAGCTCGGAAAGCAATATGCCGCAAAATGGGGCATTTACGTGATGGTAGGCCGCTACGCCGACAAGGACGGCAATACTCCCTGCATGCCCGACGGATTCAAGCCGGATTATGTAGTCGAAGACAGCCCGGTCGAGCCCTATCAGCTCGGTGACGAGCGGGAGGCAATGCTGGCCGCGGTGCTGGCGCGCCTGGGCGGCGGCGAGACGACGCCGACGGCCGCAGGCCGCAGCGCGGCGGCGCCGGCCCGGGCCCTCGGCCCGGAGATCGCGCGCGACCGCGGCCCCGCCTACGGGGCGCACGTCATTCTCAGATAATTACTGCATGGAGCCGCCGACGATGTCGAGGATCTCACTGGTGATCTTCTGCTGGCGGCCCTTATTGTATTCGAGGGTAAGTTCCTGAAGAATATTCTCTCCATTGTCCGTCGCCGTTTGCATGGCGATGGTACGGGCGGCATGTTCGGCTGCGACGCTGTCCAGGATGACCGTATAGATGCGGAGCGAGCGGACGCGCGGAAGCAGGTCCGCGAGCATCTCCTCGGCCGAAGGCTCGATGATGAGATCTTCCGGCCATTCACGCGATACGCCTTCGGCCGACAGTGGCGCCATCGGCAGATAGGTATCACACGTGACTTTTTGCGTACCCGTCGATACGAAATGATTGTATATCAGTTCGACACGGTCATATTTCCCTTCACTGAAGCCCTTCTGCAGTTTCTTGGCCAAAGCATCGGCCGTCGCATAGGAAGGGTGGCCGACAAGTTCGTTCCAATCATCCGGAGAAGGATATCCCGCCTTGCGCAGAGGATCGGACACTTTCTTTCCGACGGAGATCACTTCAACTTCGCAGCCATCCACCTCCAAGGAATGTACTCGGGACTTGACTTCGCGTAAGACATTGCCGTTGAACCCTCCGCACAATGAAGAATTGGATGCGATCGCCACTATCGCCACACGCTTTGCCTTTCCGGCCGGCACATCATCCCTTGAAGCGTTCTGCTCCGAGGGAACAATCTGACTAGCTACGGAGCTGAGCAGCAACTGCAGCATCTCGCGGAGCTTGCGCTCATACGGGAGCATGCTTCCGATGGCGTTCTGGGCTTTGTGAAGCTTGGCGGAGGCCACCATCTTCATCGCTGAAGTGATCTTCAGCGTACTCTTGACGGAAGCGATGCGTCCTTTTGTCTCCTTGAGCGATGCCATGGTTAAATGCTACTTCATCGAAGCCGTTACGATGGCGGCTTCCTTTTCGATGACGGAGGTGAGGCTTTCGTCCAGCTTGCCGGCGGCCAGGCTGTCCAGGACATCCTGATGCGACGCGCGCATGCTGTCCAGGAACAAGGTCTGGAACTCCTTGACCTGGTCTATGGAGATGTCCTTCATGAGAGCGTGGATGCCGCAATAGAGCAGGGCCACCTGCTCCCCTACCGGCATCGGGCTGTACTGTGCCTGGATGAGAAGCTGATTGTTCTTGCGGCCCTTGTCCAGCGTCATCTCGGTGATCTTGTCAACGTCGGAACTGAACTTGGAGAAGGACTCGAGCTCATAGTACTGTGCCTGGTCCATCTTGAGGGAGCCGGCAACCTTCTTCATGGACTTGACCTGGGCGCTGCCGCCGACACGGGATACGGAGATACCGACGTTGACTGCAGGCCGGAAGCCCTGGTTGAAGAGGCCGGACTCGAGGTAGATCTGGCCATCGGTGATGGAGATGACGTTGGTCGGGATGTACGCGGAGACATCGCCGGCCTGGGTCTCGATGATGGGCAGGGCCGTCAACGAGCCGCCCGCCTTGACCTTGCCCTTCAGGGCTTCCGGCAGGTCGTTCATCTGCTCCGCCACTTCCTGCTGGCCGATAATCTTGGCCGCGCGCTCCAGAAGCCTGGAGTGCAGATAGAATACGTCACCGGGATAAGCTTCGCGGCCCGAAGGGCGGCGAAGGATCAGGGAGACTTCGCGGTAGGCCACGGCCTGCTTGCTCAAGTCGTCATAGACGATGAGCGCGGCGCGGCCGGTGTCGCGGAAGTACTCGCCGATCGCGGCGCCCGCGAACGGCGCATAGTACTGAAGCGCCGCCGGGTCAGCCGCCGTGGCGGCCACGACGATAGTATAGTCCATGGCGCCTTTGGAGCGGAGAGTCTCCACGATGTTGGCCACGGTGGAACCTTTCTGGCCGACAGCGACGTAGATGCAATAGACAGGACTTCCCTTGAGATACTCGCTGCGCTGGTTGATGATGGTGTCGATGGCGATTGCGGTCTTGCCGGTCTGGCGGTCGCCGATGATCAGCTCGCGCTGGCCGCGTCCGATCGGGATCATAGCGTCGATGGAGCGGATGCCGGTCTGGAGAGGCTCCTTGACCGGCTGGCGGAAGATGACACCGGGCGCCTTGCGCTCCAGCGGCATCTCCACAAGATCCCCGTTTATGTCTCCAAGGCCGTCCAGAGGATTGCCAAGGGGGTCCACGACACGGCCGAGCATCGATTCGCCGACGCGAATCGAAGCGATGCGGCCGGTGCGCTTGACCGTCATGTCTTCCTTGACCAGGTCAGTGGGACCGAGCAGCACCGCGCCAACGTTGTCTTCCTCGAGGTTCATGGCCACGGCCATCACGCCGTTCTCGAACTTCAGGAGTTCGCCGGACTCGGCATTGCGCAGTCCATAGATGCGGGCGACGCCGTCGCTGACCTGAAGGACCTTGCCAATCTCCTCGAAATGAAGGGAGTTGTCGATACCCTTCAGCTGGCCGAGGAGGATATCGGAAATCTCGCTGGGTTTAATGTTTATCTGCGCCATTTCTAAACTATTCTTCTGTTCTTGTCTATCAGCTGACGGCGTATCTCCTCCAGCTGGCTGGACACGCTCGCATCCAGCAGTCTGTCATCGACGTTCAGCCTGAACCCTCCGATGATGGAAGGATCGGTCTCGGTATGCAGGATGATCTCGCCGCCGAGCTTGTCCTGCAGCAGGTCCTTGATCCGTTTCTCAAGCTCGGGTGAAGGCACGGCCGTTTTCAGCATCGCCACGTGCCTGCCCCTGGAGGCATTGTACATCTCTATGAAACGATGCAGGATGAACTTGACATGGCTGATCCTGTTGTTCGTGACCAAAAGTGTAACCAGACGGGAAATCTCCGGTTCAAGCCTGCCGGGCATCGAATCCGGTTCCTTCAGGATCTGAAGGACCTGGGCGTACACGGCATCTCCGTTGCCGGTCTCATCGACCAGCCGGAGCAAGGCTTTGGCGTAACGCGAGGAGATGATGCCCGTGTTCATGACTTAACTTGGATTGTCGTTCCTGGTCACCTCGTCAACCATGCGGGTAGCGAGGTCGATCTGTGTCTTAGTGTCTGAAAGCTTTTCCCTGAGGATCTTCTCCGCCACGTCCACCGACAGCGCGGCTACCTGGCAACGGATTTCCTTGAGAGCGCTTTCCTTTTCCGCCGCGATCTGCGTCCTGGCATGTTCGAGGAGCTTGGTGGCCTCGTCCTGAGCCTGCTGCTTCGCCTGGCTGACCATGGCGTCGCGGGCCTGGGAGGCTTCCCTAAGGATGCGGGCCTGCTCAGCCCTGGTCTCCTCGATCATCGCAGCGTGGCGCGCCTCCATCTCGGAGAGCATCTTCTCGGCCTCACGGGCCTTGGCTATGCTCTCTTCAATACGGTCGGAGCGCTTGTCCACCATTCCGGTAATGGCCGGAAAGCCCCATTTCGCCAGCACGAAGAACACGATGGCGAAGATGAGCGTCATCCAGACAAGAAGACCGAAATCGGGTGTTACGAGGGACATGTCGCGTTAGTTGTTGATACCGATGAGGCAAACGAGGATTGCGAACAGACAGGCACCCTCGACGAGGGCGCCGATGATGATGGCGGTCATACGGTAATGACCGGCCTGCTCTGGCTGACGGGCACCGGCCTCAAGGGATGCCTTACCGATCATACCGATACCGACGGCGGCAGCGAAAGCGGCGACTGCGGCGCCAATGGCCGCTCCGGCTTTTCCTAATGCAGCACCTGCGGCTGCCTGAAGAATCATTGAAAGGAACATAACTTATCGTTTTTTGGTTGTCATTATCAATCTCCCTGCCGGCTGAGTCCTATGAATACAGCCGAAAGCATGGTAAACACATAGGCCTGGAGGAAAGCCACGAGCAGCTCCAGGATGTCAAGGAAAACTCCGAACAAGACCGAAATCGCGCTCAGGCCCGCATTCATAGCAAAGCCGAGCTTCGCAGTAAGGAACACGACCGCCACCACTCCCAGGAGCATGACATGTCCCGCAAGGATGTTGGCGAAAAGTCGTATCATAAGGCTGAAGGGCTTGGTGAACAGGCCGATGATCTCGATGAGAGGCATCAACGGGATCACTTTCAGGAACAAAGGCACATCGGGCCAGAAGATATCCTTATAGTAATGCTTGTTTCCGAAAAGGTTCACGGCGAGGAAGGTGCACATCGCCAGCACGAAAGTGACGGCGATGTTGCCCGTAATGTTGGCGCCGCCGGGGAAGAACGGGACTATGCCCATCAAGTTGTTGACGAAGATGAAGAAGAAGGCCGTCAGCAAGTACGGCGAATAACGTTTGTATTCCTTGCCTATGCACTCCTTGATGATGTCGTCCTCGACCATGGTGATCATCATTTCCATTACGCCCGCGAAGCCTCTCGGGGCTTCTTCGCGGGCATCGTGCTTCTTGTACCACCTGGCAGTAAGAAGCACGATAAGCACCAGCAAGGCGCTGTTGAACATCAGTCCTGCGACGTTCTTGGTGATGGAAATGTCGAGCGGCCTGACCTCCTCGCCGGAGGGGCCGCGCTCGACGATCTTGCCATTGTATTTCTCACTTGAAGAGATATAGAAGCCTTCATGCTCGCCCTCTTCGAGGTGTTTCGAGCTGAAGACATGCCACCCGGAAGTCTTGCTGCGTACGATGACCGGAAGGGAGATGCTGATGGGATGTCCGTTGACGGTGGTGATGTGCCACTCGTAGGAGTCTCCTACGTGGCCGAACAGATACTCGTTCATGTCCAGCTCCTCCGCGCCCAAGGGGACGGAGGCGAAAGCCATAAAGAGAACCGTCAATATGAACCTTATCCCACGCATACCGTTATCTCATCGTTGATGATTTCGACGAAACCGCCGCTGATGGGGAGCTTTTCGCGGGCATTGCTGTCGACGGGGTCGTAGCGGACGAATCCTTCCTGCAGAGAGCTGAGGAGCGGGGCGTGGCCGGGCCAGACCATGAAACGGCCCGCGGCCCCCGGCACCTCGACAGCCGTGACCTCACAGTTCAGCAGCTCCCTTTCGGGAGAGAGTACGACCAGTTTCATCTCCTTAAGCCTTAGATTCCGCTATGATCTTCTCGCCCTTGGCGATGGCGTCCTCGATGGTGCCTACATTCAGGAAAGCCTGCTCCGGAAGGTAGTCCACCTCGCCGTCCATGATCATGTTGAAGCCCTTGACGGTATCCTCGATCTCAACCATGACTCCGGGCACTCCGGTAAACTCCTCCGCCACATGGAAAGGCTGGGAAAGGAAACGCTGGACCCTGCGGGCGCGGTTGACAGTGAGCTTGTCCTCGTCCGAGAGTTCGTCCATGCCGAGGATGGCGATGATGTCCTGCAGCTCCTTGTAGTGCTGGAGGATCTTCTTCACCCGCTGGGCGGTATTGTAATGGGACTCGCCGACGATATTGGGGTCAAGGATGCGTGAAGTCGACTCCAGTGGATCGACAGCGGGATAAATACCGAGCTCAGTGATCTTCCTGCTGAGGACGGTGGTCGCATCAAGATGCGAGAAGGTGGTCGCCGGAGCGGGGTCGGTAAGATCGTCCGCAGGGACATAGACCGCCTGGACCGAAGTGATGGAACCGCTCTTGGTAGAGGTGATGCGTTCCTGCATCTTGCCCATTTCGGAGGCAAGCGTAGGCTGATAACCGACGGCCGAAGGCATTCGCCCGAGAAGGGCCGACACTTCGGATCCCGCCTGGGTGAAACGAAAGATGTTGTCGATGAAGAAGAGGATATCCTTCGGACCGGCGCCGGTGTCCATGTCGCGGAAGGATTCGGCTAAAGTCAAGCCTGAAAGAGCCACTGAACTTCTGGCCCCCGGGGGCTCGTTCATCTGGCCGAAGACCATGGAGACCTGGGACTTCTTCATCTCCTCCATGTCAATCTTTGAAAGGTCCCAGTTGCCTTCCTTCATGCTTTCGAGGAAAGCGGGGCCGGTCTTGATGACCCCGGACTCGATCATTTCCCTGAGGAGGTCGTTTCCTTCGCGGGTACGCTCACCCACACCGGCGAAGACGGAGAAACCGTTGTGCTTCTTGGCGATATTGTTGATGAGCTCCTTGATAAGCACCGTCTTGCCGACTCCGGCGCCTCCGAAAAGGCCGATCTTTCCTCCCTTGAGATAGGGCTCCAGCAGGTCGATAACCTTGATGCCCGTGAAGAGGACCTCCTGCGAAGTGGTCAGGTCCTCGAACTTGGGAGGCTCGCGATGGATCGGGAGCCGGACTTCGGTATCGAGCTCGCCGAGCCCGTCGATGGCGTCGCCCGTGACGTTCAGAACGCGGCCGCGGATCTTCTCGCCCGTAGGCATGGAGATCGGGATTCCTTCGGAGACCGCCTCCAGGCCGCGGCGCAGGCCGTCGGTGGAGTCCATGGCGACGCAGCGCACCGTATCCTCGCCGATGTGCTGCTGCACCTCGATCACGAGATCCCGTCCGTCCGGACGCTTGATCTTGAGCGCTGAATTGATGGAGGGAAGGATCGCGTCTTCCGAAGAGAAACGGACGTCTACGACAGGTCCAATAATCTGGGAAATATGTCCAATTAGAATCGACATGACGGAATTAGCTTAACGGATAGCAAATATAGCAACTTTTTTGCAACATTTTTACGAAATTTGCGTCTGCTATACAGAAACACAAGTTCAGGAAATGAAAAGGATCGTTATCATATTCGCCGTCATGGCGACCACCATATTGGGATGCTTCACCGCTGCGGCGCAGACGGTGAGCAAAGACTTCGACCTCAAGGGTTTCACAGGAGTCGAGTTGGGCAGCAGTTTCAAGGCAACCGTTCAGAAATCAGACAGTTATAAGGTATCGGTCGAGGTTTCCGACGACCTTGCGCCCTACCTCGACGTCAGGGTGAGCAAGGGCGACATCATCATCGAGCTTCGCAACGCCCCCACCAAGCTCACCATCCTGAACAACAGAGTGATGAACGCCACCATCTCCATGCCCGAACTCAGGAGCGTCACGCTCAACGGTTCGAGCAAACTTACCGTTGCGGACAGCTTCGACCTTGGAGACGGCAGTTTCGCCATGGCTACGGCCGGCACCAGTGAGGTCAGACAGATGGAAATACATGCAAAGAATGCGTCGCTGAATCTTTCCGGAGCCTCAAGGGTACATCTCAACGGAGACTTTGTCAGCGTGAACATCCAGTCCGTAGGCACCTCCCGGCTTGACATGACCGCCAACGCCGACGACCTGACGGTCAAGTCGGCGGGGACCGCGGTGTCTGAGATCGACGGTACCTTCGACACCGTCGACCTCGACATGGGCGGTACGGCCAATGTCACCCTTAAGGGACAGGCCGACGAGATGGATGTCGTCGCATCGAGCGCAGGAAGCGTCGACGCGCTGAGGATGCCCGTCGCAACGGCGACAGTGCATCTCTCCGGCGCGGGCGTGTGCAAGACATACGTCAAGGAGGCGCTTGAAGTCCAGTGTACAGGAGCTTCCACCTGCAGCTACAAGGTCGACGGAGACATCAAGCTTGACCTGAAAGAGATTGCGCGTACAGCAACCTTGAAAAAACTATAATCGTTCTTGTTTTTGGGAGAAGGGCCCGGCCAGGTATTTAGACCTGCCGGGCCCTTTGTCATTCCGGGTGCATTATGCCGCCTTCCTGCGCCAACACAAGCGCTTTACGGATGAGCTATTTCTCTACGAACTCCTTGAATCTTTCCAGCGTTCCCAACTCTTCTTCTTTAGTGGAAGCCGCCAGTATGCGCGTCTTGATGCGGCGGCAGGGTTTGGAGATGATACGCAGCATATCGCCGGTCTTCTCCGGTGCGTTGAAACGGCAGGGGCGGAAGAAAATGGCGGCGCCGAGGGGGATCGGGGCCTGGGAGACATCCGCAGGATGTGTGCCCCAGGTCCAGAGCCTGCCGCGCCGCTCCATCCCGACCGTATGGCCGGGGTGATAATTGACGCCTGTCAGGAATCGCACTTTCCTGCCATTCAACTCCCAGGCCGTCACCTTGGCAATCCTGGAACGGTCCTTGACGTCGATGCGCATTGCGATATCGACTTTTTCGCCCATGTACGGGACACCGTAGGCGATGATTTCGGCGTAGGAGCCGCGGCGCGTGGCGCCGACGCGCCCGGTGCGCCGCTCCGCCTCGAGCTTGACCTCATTTTCCCCGTCCCACAAGGCTATGCCGCCGAGACCGACAGTCTTGCCGACCATGTACTCATCGCAGCCGGCACCTTCCGTGGCCTGCTGCTCTTCGGTCGGGTACCATAGATACTTTTCAAGCTCCATCTGCTTGCCGGACTTGGAATAGACATCTATCGCGCCGCTATTGTTGAAATACAGCCTGAAAGCGGAAGCGTAATTCTCCACCGCAGGGCCATGGTGGCCGACCTTGTTGTAGATGACCGGCTCAGGTGAAACGATCTCGGGGACCTCCAGGGAATCGGAGCGCATGAAGAGGCTGCGGGCCGTCTGCGCGCCGGCTTCCAGGGAAGCCAGCATGCAGGCCGCGAGCACTATCTGACGTATTGTTCTCATTTTGTATCAACTAGTGTTCACAAAGATAATCAAACTGCCGGAAACATTGATAATCCGACATTATTGCATACCTTTGCAACCGCTTTCAAAGGACAGGCATTGACGGATCTGATTTTCATACTCAAAGGTTTCCTGATCGGCATCATCGCTGCGATACCGGTCGGACCCATCATGATGCTCACCATCCAGAAATCCGTCAGCGACGGCCGCAAGGCCGGTTTCTCCTGCGGACTCGGCGGTACGGCGGTGGATACCCTGTGCGCCATCATTTCCGCGTTCGCCCTGTCTTCCATCGGGGACTACGTCCGGGCACACACTTCGGTCATAGAAATCGTCGGTGGACTCTTCGTAATGTTCGTGGGATTCAACATGTTCCGCAGTCATATCCCCAAGAGCAGGCGCAAGCGCCCCTACTCCGCCAAGAACTTCATCAAGGCGTTCACCATGGGGCTCTCCAACCCCGCCGCCCTGGCCGTCATGCTTGCCCTGTTCGCCTTCTTCAAGATGGACATGAGCGGAACTCCAGGATGGATACCATTCGCCGCCATAGCCGCACTGGCAGCCGGCTCCGCCTGCTACTGGTACTGCTTCTCCAGGATTGCCGCCCACTTCGGTGACCGCTTCAATTTCAAGCTGCTCTTCCTGATCAACCGCATCGCCGCCATCGCCATCTTCATCTTCGGCGCCATCCTCGTCTACAAGGGCATCGTCACCCCCTAAACCTCCCTTGCTCCTCCTTTCCTCCCCTTCTCCCCCTTCTTCCTTTCTCTCTCCTACTTTCTCCTTTTTTCCCGTTCTCAACTTCTCCGCTTCTCTACCTCTCCTCTGCCCCCTTCTTGCTTTCCCCCACCACACCCTTCGACCCGTGGTAGAAGGGTACGCCATTTTTACCTCATCCTTCGACCCATAGTAGAAGGATGTAACACTTTCCCCACATCCTTCAGTCACCCGTGCGAGAAAATGGCCGATTCCCGCACCGTTATCGCAATATCGTCTAATCCGTGCGTAAAATGGCCAAATCTCGCACCGATTACACAGAATTGCCTGATCCGTGCGGGAAAAAAGCCGAAACTCGCACGGACAGCTAGTAAATTACCCCGTCTATACGGAGAAACTTAGCTCACCGGGACTGAAAATGGCAGAAATGGGCCCGGATGGAAGGAGAACGACCGTGCCTGGCCTGAAAACAGGAAAATCAGGCCCAGGAGGAGGAAGAACTACTCATCCAGGCCTAAAAACGACGGAAACAGGCCCGGGGGAGAAGAAAGGATAAGAAAGGAAGGAGGGAAAACGGACTCGGAAGGAGTGATGAGGAAAAAAGGGAGGGAGAAGGGAGAAGGGAGAAGGAAAAAGGGAAGAAGAAAGGAGAAAGGAAGAGTCGGAGCGAAGCGACTGCTCCCCTCCCACGGGAGGGGTTTGGTGTGGGGTAGGAAAACATAGGCAGCTGCCGTTCGAAGGGTCCCGGGCCGAAGGGACGGAACACAAAAAGGTCCGGCTGGATTTCCAGTCGGACCTTCAAAGAACGGCAGCTGCCTAC
>CAMJHW010000018.1 GCA_946405645.1 uncultured Bacteroidales bacterium | reverse complement strand
TCGTCCACAACGTGATGAACGAGACCTATCTCAAGGACCACGAGGCTCCGGAGGACATCAAGTACTTCATGTGCGGACCTCCTATGATGGTCTCTTCCGTGAACAACCTTCTGGATTCGCTCGGAGTCGATCCCGCGAACGTCCTCTACGACAACTTCGGCGGCTAGCCGAACAAATAAAAGATCCGGTCGAAAGGCCGGATCTTTTGTTATATAAGAAACATACCTTTAAAAAAGATTCCGCTCCCCACCGGAAAGATATCTTTTTGAAAGTCCCGGGCGGAAGGTTTGATTAGATTTGTCTCAGAGAAAAGGCCGGCGGAAGCCGCAAAGCGAATCATTCACCTTTCAAACCTGACGCTATGGAACCTCACATCACGGCATCGTTTCTGACCGGGCGTTCGCCCAGTTCGCCAGTTCTGGCAATTTTTCTTTCAGTCTTATGCTTGCTATTTCCTGCCGTCGTGACGGTTTCGTGCGGCACCGCCGATCCTTTTTATCCGGAACAATGCCTTACGACTTCCCTGTTCATTCCGGAGCTGCTCGCATTGCAGGAGCATCCCACCAAGGCCGCCGCCTCCGACATCTCCCGCATAGACCTGTTCGTATTCAATGATGACGACAGCAGGCGCCTGGACTCCTATTGCAGCATGGGCAGACCCGATACACCTTATATATATGTAACGTCGGGAGCGGGAGACAAACTCGTCGTTGCAGTGGCCAATTGTACCGGAAGGTCATTCACATACGACGAATTCAGCAGTTATGAGTCGCTGGAGAGCGTAGTATGGGAGCTGAAGGACGAGGATCCGGCACATCCGGTGATGAGCGGCGAGTGCCAGGTCAGCGCGGGAGCCGGAGGCTATACTCCGCTGCACCTGACACCGCTGTTGTCAGGAGTCTGCCTGGACTTCCTCAAGTGTGACTTCTCCGGACGGGGCTACAGGAGCCGGACTCTTGAGAACTGCAGCGTTTACCTAACTAATCTTTCCGGGAGCAGCGAGATCCTACGCCAGGACGGTTTCAAGATATCGAGACTGGAGAATTCCGGAGGCCTCGACTACGATTACCTGTCAACGATGAGACACCCCGAGATGATACGCAGGAGCGTCGTTCCCGGACAGTGGAGTCCGGTCGACCTCTACTGCTATCCCAACGACGTTTCCGACGGATCCATAGGCAGCCCCCGCACGAAGATGGTCGTCCAGGGCGACATCGACGGCATCACCTATTTCTATCCCATCGAGATCAACCAGGACGGATATGGGTACACGTCAGGGCCGCACGGCCTCAGCCGCAACGTCAAGTATTCCTACAGCCTGACCGTCACGCGCAAGGGAAGCCTGGACCCTGAAACCCCTGTGGGACCGGAGCAGGTGGTAGGCGAAGGATGGATAAGGCTGTATCCGGGTCAGTACATCACCGGGACCAACGATGAGAAGGTCCACGTATGGTGCGAAGTCTATCCTCCGGACACTCCAGTGGACATCAGCCGCGAGGACCTTGATTTCGACGTCGAAAGAGGGATATATACCTATGAGATGGATCCGGACGGCCACGGCGTCACGCTGACTCTGAAGGAGAACGGTACCGGCATGTTCACGATAGACGCCGGAGCGCCGGTCAACGACGGCTTCCTGGTCATCGTAGTAGTCAATCCCTAAAGCTCGAAACGGGATTTGGAAGGGAACGCCTGGGCGAACGCCTCCAGCAACCTTTCCCTGAACACAAGGAACTTTTCCTCAGGCATGTTTACGTCGTTGATGCAGGCGAAGTCCGTATCCGGAGAGACGATAAAGGAACAGACCCTGTCCGGAGATGCCACTGCAGTGGAGAAATGCTTGTTGGATACCCTCTTCTCGAAAGTCCGGCCGGTATAGAAAGCGTAGTCGGAGAAAAGATAGTAGTTGAAATTGTACTCCCGGCGGACGGGAGAGACCGAAGCGGCGATACGCTCCGCCTCCTTGGAGGAGATCTCCTCGCAGACGCTTCGGAGAAGCGCGGCGCAGGCGTGCTGAGGGCGGCGGAACGACACGCACGGGCGCAGCCCCGACGCCTCGCGCGCCAGCCTGTCGCAGTTGCGGCAATGCCGTTTGTAAAGCCCCGACGCGAACAAGTGACGCTGGAAACTCACCCCGGCCTTGCCGTCGCGGAAGAAATCTTCGGGCCTGCAGTCCCTCAACGGGAAGAAATCGTCATTGAGGTAGATGAACTCCTCGTCGAGACCCGGAATGCGGTGCAGGAACATCTCTATGGCGGTCGAGTTGAATACCGGTAGAAACTCTCCGGGTATGATGTCGCGATGCATCACTATCCTGAGATTCTCCCTGTCGGCCCATTCAGGCACCTGGGTCTCGCCGGACACCACCAGGAACACATTGCGTACAAAGGGAAGATGAGTTTCGATACCCCTGAGCAGATACTTGAGGGTGCCCCAGTCGCGGAAATGCTTGCCATTGATGCCATCCCCGAGACGGGAACGGTAAGCCTCCCGCCAGATCGGATCGTTTCCGTCCACATATGTGATGACGGCATCCATCCTAATGGGATTCTCTGAGATAACGCGCCGTGAAGGTGTCGCCATGCGCGACCAAGTCCTCCGGAGTACCTTCGAATACCACTTCGCCTCCCTTGTCTCCGGCATCCGGTCCGAGGTCGATCACCCAGTCCGCCGCACGGATGACGTCGAGGTTGTGTTCCACCACGACCAGCGAATGGCCTTTGGACAGCAGGACGTCGAAGGCCTTGATGAGCTTCTCCACGTCGTAGAAATGAAGTCCGGTGGTGGGTTCGTCGAAGAGGAAGAGTATCTTCTTCGAAGCGGAAGAGCCGCTTTCGCTCATCGCCAGGAAGTATGCCAGCTTGATGCGCTGGCTCTCGCCTCCGGACAGCGTACTGCTGCTCTGGCCGAGCTTGATGTATCCGAGCCCGACGTCCACCAGCGGCTGGAGCTTGCGCGCAATGGACTGCGCTAGGGGTTCCTTCCCCTGTGAGAAGAATGCTATGGCCTCATCGACGCTGAGGTTGAGGATGTCGTCGATGTTCTTGCCGTTGTAACGGACTTCGAGTATGTCCGGTTTGAAACGCTTGCCGCCGCAGGACTCGCACACCATGGTGACATCGGCCATGAACTGCATCTCGATCTTGACGAAACCGTCGCCCTGGCATTCAGGGCAGCGTCCTCCGTCCTGGTTGAAAGAGAAGTAGTTGGGGCCGAAGCCGTTGATGCGGGCATACTGCTGGTCGGCCATCAGTTTGCGGATGTCGTCGAAGGCCTTGAGGTAAGTGACGGCATTGGAGCGGGTACTCCTGCCGATGGGATTCTGGTCCACGTACTCTATGCGCGAAATGCGGTCGAGATTGCCGGCCAGACCCCTGTGAAGGCCGGGGATGTCGCCGCTCTCGTTCAAGCGGCGGTACATCGCCGGATACAGGATGTCACCCACAAGCGAAGACTTTCCGCTGCCGCTGACTCCCGTGACGACAGTCAGCACCCCGAGCGGGAACTTGACATCGATATCCTTGAGGTTATGCTCCATGGCTCCCTTCACCGTGATGGAATAGTGCCACGGGCGTTTCTCACGGACCAGTCGCGGACGACGTCCTGAGAGATACTGGAGAGTGAGCGAACGCTCATAGTCCTTTTCGGTCAGCCTGGACGAGCCGATGCTCCCCTGGAAGACTATCTGTCCTCCGTCCACTCCGGCTCTGGGGCCCATGTCTATGAGCACGTCGGCGGCGCGTATGATCTCCTCGTCATGCTCCACGACGATGACGGTATTGCCGATGTCCCTGAGCCTCCTGAGCACGGCGATGAGCCTGTCGGTATCCCTGGAATGCAGGCCGATGGAAGGCTCGTCGAGGATATACATCGAGCCGACGAGCGATGATCCCAGCGCTGTCACGAGATTGATGCGCTGGCTTTCGCCGCCGGACAGGGTATTGCATGCACGGTTGAGCGTCAGATACCCCAGACCGACGTCCTCTATGCAGCGAAGGCGGGAAAGGATCTCGTCGAGGGGGCCCTTGACCACCGAGCGTTCATAGGCGTTCAGCTCAAGTCCGCTGAAATATGCGATGGCCTGCTCGACATTGAGGCTCAGCACTTCGTGTATGTCCTTGCCTCCTACCTTCACGTAGAGCGCGTCCTTGCGCAGGCGGCTGCCATGGCAGTCGGGGCAGGTCGTACGCCCCGAGAAACGGCTGAGCATGTACTTGTACTGTATCTTGTACCTCTGGGTCTCAATCCAGCGGAAGAACTCGTCGATGCCGATGAGCGAGTCCTCTTCGCGTTCGGCGGGGACTCCCTCCCAAATCTTCCTCCTGACCTCTTCGGACAGCTGGCAGTAAGGCTCGAATACGGGTATGCCGTAGCGCTGCGAGACGGCTACGAGATGGTCCTTGAACCATCCCATCTTATCGCCTCGCCAGCAGGCGATGGCCCCGTCATATATGCTCTTGGTCTTGTCGGGGATGACCAGGTCCTCACTGACTCCGATGATCTTGCCCAGACCGCCGCAGGTGGGGCAGGCGCCGAGGGGACTGTTGAAGCTGAACATGTACTCGTCCGGACGGCGGAAAGTCATGCCGTCAAGTTCGAAGCGGTTCACGAAGGTACGCATCTCGCCGTCCCTGGATACGAGCATCGTGCCCGCTCCGCGGGTGAATGCCGTATCGGCGGACGCCAATGCGCGCGTACGGAGGTCCGCATCGGGCTCTCCTCCTTCCAACTTCATCCTGTCCACGAGAAGGTACAGGTCATCGGGGAAATCCCCGGTGGCGGAGCGCTGCATGACATCCTCGATGCGGATGACCGCGCCGTCGGAGAAGAAACGGGAATAACCCTCCTCCTTGAGCTTCAGCATCAGTTCGACCTTGTCCTCGCGCGCATTCCAGCCCAGGTCGGAAAGCATATATACCACGTGGGGCGCGCCGTCGAAGATGAACGACATAACGTCGGCGGAACTATTGCACTTGACCTCCTGCCCGCTGACGGGCGAATACGTACGCCCTATGCGGGCGAACAGCAAACGAAGGTAGTCATAGATCTCCGTGGTGGTGGCGACGGTGGAACGGGGGTTGCGGATGTTGACCTTCTGTTCGATGGCCACTGCCGGCGGGATGCCGTCGATGCTCTCGACGTCCGGCTTGCTCATCCTCCCGAGGAACTGTCTGGCATAGGACGACAGGCTCTCCGCGAAGCGTCTCTGGCCCTCGGCAAAAAGCGTATCGAAGGCAAGGGAGGACTTGCCGGATCCGGAGATGCCGGTTACGACCACGAACTTCCCGCGGGGAATCTCCACGGTGACGTCCTTGAGGTTGTTGACCCTGGCTCTCCTGATGACGATACTGCCGTTGTCTGCCATATATTCGGAATGATTGGAACTGCAAATTTACTCAAATTTCATATCTTTGCCTAAACTTATAACAAGTATGAACAAATTACTCAAGATGGCATTGATGGCTGGCAGCGCGGCATTTGCGCTAGTATCGTGCCGGCAGGCTCCTGCCGGACAGGATGGTTTCAAGTATCTTATCGACGAATTTGCGGACCTCCGCATCATCCGATACAGGATAGAGGGCTGGGAGGATCTCAGCCTGCAGCAGAAAGAGTATGTCTATCATCTCTCCGAGGCCGCCAAGTGGGGCAGGGACATCTACTGGGACCAGAACGGCCGGTACAACCTCGAGGTCAGAAGGGTCCTGGAAAACATCCTGAACAATTACGACGGAGACAGGGAGTGCGACGAGTTCAAGGACTTCACCGTCTATGCCAAGCGGGTGTTCTTCTCCAACGGCATACACCACCACTACGCGGAGGACAAATTCTTTCCTGCCTGTTCCGAGGAGTACTTCATGAGCCTGATGCAGGCCGTCGGCGACGCGGACAAATGCAGCGAAATGATGCACGTCATCTATGACCGCGACTTCCTGCCTTCGCGCAAGTCCACCGACCCGGACAAGGACATAGTCGCGGCTTCCGCGGTGAACTTCTACGATGGCGTCACCCGCGACGAGGTCGAGGCATATTATGCCGCCCTGGCGGATCCTAACGATCCGCAGCCGGTATCCTATGGCCTCAACACCAAGGTCGTGAAGGATGCCGACGGAAAGGTACGGGAGATCCCCTGGAAGTCCGGAGGACTGTACGGCGAGGCGATCGACCGTATCATCTCCGAGCTTGAAAAGGCCGCGACGGTGGCCGAGAACGACCTGCAGAAACAATATATAGCCACTCTGGTCGAGTACTACCGTACCGGCGACCTCCGCCTTTGGGACAAATACAATATCGAGTGGGTCGATGACACCCTGGGCACCGTGGACTTCGTCAACGGCTTCGTGGAGGACTACAACGATCCCCTCGCCCGCAAGGGCGCCTGGGAGGCGCTCGTCAACATCAAGGACCACAAGGCCTCGGAGCGCAGCGACATCCTCAGCGCCAACGCACAATGGTTCGAGGACAACTCCCCCGTCGATTCCCGTTTCAAGAAGCCGCAGGTCAAGGGCATAAGCGCCAAGGTCATCAACGCCGCCTGCCTTGCGGGCGACTGCTATCCTTCCACCCCCATCGGCATCAACCTTCCAAACGCCGACTGGATCAGGAGGGACTACGGCTCGAAGAGCGTCACCATCGCGAACATCACCCACGCATACGACTATGCATCCCAGGAGTGCCCCAAGAGCACCCTGGCCGAATTCGCCTGGAATGAGAAGGAAATCGAACTGGCCAAGAAGTATCTGACCATCACCGATGAGATCCATACAGATCTCCACGAGTGTCTCGGCCACGGTTCCGGCCAGCTTCTGCCCGGGACCTCCCCCAACGCCCTGGGTGAATACAGCTCCACACTCGAGGAGGCCCGCGCCGACCTGTTCGGCCTGTACTACTGCGCCGATCCCAAGATGGTCGAACTCGGCATCATGCCCGACCCGGAGGCATATAAAGCGGAGTACTCCAACTACATCCGCAACGGTCTGATGGTGCAATTCAGCCGCGTGGAGCTCGGCCGTCCCAACACCGAGGCTCATATGCAGAACCGCAAGCTCATTTCAGAGTGGTGTTACGAGCGCGGCATGGCCGACAAGGTGATAGAGAAGAAGGTGCGCAAGGGCAAGACCTATTTCGTCGTGAACGACTATGAGGCTCTCCGCGGACTCTTCGGAGACCTCCTTGCGGAGATCCAGAGGATCAAGTCGGAAGGCGACTATGAGGCCGGCAAGGCCCTCGTCGAGAAGTATGCGGTACACATCGATCCCGTCCTGCACAAGGAGGTGCTCGAGCGCTATGCCGCCCTCAACCTCAAGCCCTACGGCGGTTTCGTCAATCCCGACATCATCCCGGTCGTAGAGAACGGCAAGGTCGTGGATTACCGCGTCAAATATACCGACGACTACCTCGGACAGATGCTCAAGTATGGAGCGGAATACTCGGCTCTTTAAGGACTACGCCTATTACCTGAAAATAGAGCGCAGCCTGTCGCCCAACACGGTGGCAGGCTATTGCTCCGACGTTTCGCTTTTCCTGGAAGAATCCGGGCTCGAGCCCGAAGCGGTCCGGGCGGCGGACATCATAGATTACCTGTCCGCCCGCTCGGACGCGCTCTCCAAGCGCTCCCAGGCCCGCCTTCTCAGCGCGCTGCGCTCGTTCTTCGACTGGATGATCCTGGAAGGGGCAGTGAAGAAGAATCCCTGTGACGGAGTGGACGCTCCGAAGATAGGCCGCTATCTTCCGGAGGTCCTGTCCGTACAGGAAGTGGACGATATAATCTCCTCCGTGGACACATCCACTCCCACGGGCCTCAGGGACCGTGCCATACTCGAGGTACTCTACGGTTGCGGCCTCCGCGTCAGCGAGGCCGTGAACCTGAAGATATCGGACATCTTTTCAAAAGAAGGCTTCCTGCGCATTGTCGGCAAAGGCGACAAGGAGCGCATAGTTCCCCTCGGGGAGATGGCCGCGGAAGCGCTTGACGCCTGGTTCGGAGCACGTACGGAGCCTTGCAAAGGCTTTGAAGACACGGTCTTCCTCAACCGCTTCGGGCGCTCCCTCAGCCGCGTGTCGATGTTCAACATGGTCAAGAAGCAAGCCCTGGCTGCCGGTGTGACCAAGGAGATATCCCCGCACACCTTCCGCCACTCCTTTGCGACGCACCTGGTGGAGAACGGAGCGGACCTCCGCGCGGTCCAGGAGATGCTCGGGCACGAAAGCATCCTGACCACCGAAATCTACACCCATATCGACTCCTCCTCCTGGCAAGGCTCGATTCTTGCTCACCATCCGCGGAGAAAAGAAATTTAATGCCTATATTTGCCGGGTATGAAAAGGATTGCATTCAAGTCGGTTATGATACTCGCCATGGTTTTTTCCCTGGTGAGCGGATGCCAGTGCTCAAGGATAGACATAGACAAGACCGGATACAACCAGGTGCTCATCCTCTATTCCGGAGGGTACAATTCCCTGAGGGATTATCTCTATGAGGACATCCAGGACCTGAAGAAAGGATACGCCCCAAGCATCAAGAGCGACAAGGCTTTCCTGGTGGTCAGCCACCTCGCCGTCAAGCGCGGGGACTACCGGACCGAGACTTCGCCGCAGCTCATACGGGTGTATTCCGACAAGAAGAACGGCGTCGTGCTGGATACTCTCAAGTCCTACGGCGGCACTCTGTCGGAAAAATCCACGATGAATACCATCCTGTCCGACATCAAGAGGCAGTTCCCTTCCGAGCACTACGGAATGGTGTTTTCCTCGCACGCCTCCGGCTGGCTGCCGGTCGGCTACTACAACAATCCCGGCTACTACGAGCCTTCATATTCCTCAGGCCGCAAGGGCTCTGCCGCACCTGTATTGCAGAATGGCACCTATCCCTACATCGAGCCCGGGCTTCAGCCCGGCGAGCCCCTTACCAAGAGCCTGACCATGACCAACGGTGTCACCCTCGCCACGGAGATGGAGATCGCCGAATTCAAGGACGCCATCCCGATGCATCTGGACTTCCTTCTGCTGGATGCCTGTCTGTCGGGAGGGATAGAAGTCGCGTATGAGTTCAAGGACGTCTGCGACCAGATAGGGTTCTCGCAGGCCGAGATCCTTGCCGACGGCTTCGATTACAAGAACATCGCAGGGCACCTGCTGGGATCGACCGGGCAGGATACGCGCGCCGTGCTGGACGACTATTACCAGCAGTATGCCGCCAAGACCGACAGGAACGACCGCTCGGCCACCATTTCCCTTGTGGACTGCACCAAGCTGGATCCCCTGGCTTCGCTTTGCGCCACGCTCTTCTCCAAATACTCGACTGCAATAGCCGGCATGGACCCTTCCACCGTACAGCGCTACTACCGCTACGACAAACACTGGTTCTACGACCTGGAGGACATCCTGGTCAATGCCGGCATCAGCGAGTCCGAGCACAGGTCGCTTACAGGCGCGCTGAACGACTGCGTCATCTACAAGGCTGCCACCGAATCATTCCTGCCCGGCTACGGCGGATTCAAGATCGAGACCTTCTCCGGCCTGAGCATGTATCTCCCATGCAACGGATCCTCCTATCTCGATTCTTTTTACAAGGATCTTGCGTGGAACAAAGCCACGCTACTTGTTGATTAACAATTTTATTCCTATCTTTGCGCCCGCATTTGAAAAGCCGTAGGGCTTTTGGTGCAATGGGGCCCCGGCAGGTCCGGGGCTGAGTAACACATTTTAATACTTTAAGAAATGCAGCATTTTGAATTGAAAGGCCAGATCCGCGAGGTCGGCAACAAGGCGGTCGTCAAGGCCTACCGCAAGCAGGGCGTCGTCCCTTGCAATCTCTATGGCCTCGGAATGGAGAACATCCTCTTCACCGTCGACGAGAAGGAGCTCAAGGGTCTCACCAACACTCCCAAGTCCTACATCGTAGACCTCGTCCTCGACAACGGCAAGACCTACAACGCAGTCGTCCACGAGCTTCAGTTCCACCCGGTCAACGAGCGTTGCCTCCATGTGGATTTCCTGGCAGTCAACGAGGAGAAGCCCATCGCCATCAAGGTTCCCGTGATCATCACCGGACACTCCGTCGGCGTACAGCAGGGTGGTAAGTTCACTCAGAACTCCCGCTTCATCCGCATCAGCGCCCTCATGAAGGATCTCCCCGACGACGTCACCGTCGATATCTCCTCCCTCGGTCTGGACAAGAAGATCAAGGCCGGCGACCTCAAGTTCGACAAGATTTCCGTCATCTCCGACAAGGATACTATCATCTGCGGTGTCAAGTCTACACGTAACATGGTGGCTCAGGAGACTGCTGAGTAGCCGGAAGCCAGTTGATCCCGGTATGAACTATCTTGTCGTCGGATTGGGAAACATCGGCGCTGAGTATGCTTCTACCAGGCACAACATGGGATTTATGATATTGGATGCCTGGGCTCAGGCATCCAATGTCGTTTTCGAGAGCAAACGCTACGGCAGCGTGGCCGAATGCTCCTTCAAGGGGAGGAAGTTCATCCTCCTCAAACCTTCGACGTACATGAACCTCAGCGGCAATGCCGTCCGCTTCTGGATGCACAAGATGAACATCCCCACAGAGCGTCTGATCGTGATCTGCGATGACCTGAACCTTCCTTTCGGCACCGTCAGGATGCGCACCCAGGGCAGCGACGGCGGGCACAACGGACTCAAGGATATCGAAGACGCGCTTGGAACCAGGGAATACTCCAGGATACGTATCGGAATCGGGAACGATTTCCAGCGCGGAGGCCAGGTCGACTATGTTCTTGGGGAAATGACTGAGGAACAGAAAGAAACGGTAAAAGAGCTGAGTTCGCGCATTGTTTCGGGAATAGAGATGTTCGCGACGGGAGGTCCCGGAAGGGCCATGAATTTTCTTAATGCAAAAAACTCCTAAATATTTGGAATTTAGTGTAATAGTTTTTATCTTGCACACTGTGCAACTGCATGCAGACTGATTATTCATGGTTTTACTAAATATTAACCTCTAAAAAATGATAAAATGAAAGCTCTTGTAGAAAAAATTATCGCTGAGGCCGCCGCTTTCCAGGAGAACGCTTGCGCTCAGGTCATGAAGGGTAACAAAGCCGCCGGCGCCCGCGCCCGCAAGGTCGCCCTCGATCTCATGAAGGACCTCAAGGAGTTCAGGAAAGTCTCCGTCGAAGAGGCCAAGAAATAAAAATCAATATTTTTTTGATTTTCATGCAACGTTTCTGAAACCTTTTGCATCTATGATGTAGGTTTAGGTTTTAGTACACGTCTAAGAGTCGGGAAGCCGTGAGGTGACCGGCTCTTTCTTTTTTTGGTATTCTCCCCCTTTTTTGCTAACTATGCATACTTTTTGTGGTAGGTATGGTTATGAAAAGATTTCTGCCCCTCACTATATTCCTTTTTTTGGCGTTCTCACTGAAAGTGTCGGCCATCCCGGCACGCAATGCTCCGATTACCGTAAGGCAACCCAACGGCAGTGAACTGCGCATCATCGTTTCCGGAGACGAGTTCTACCGTATAGTCAGGACCGAGGACGGATGCGCCGTGACCAAGGGGCCTGACGGATACTGGTACTATGCCGCGTATGACATCAACGGCGCCAAGAGGAGTTCCGGAGTCCGAGTGACTCCCATGAGCGGCGCGTCGGCGGCAGCGGCCGCAGCGCGGATCATTCCGCGCGGCATCCTTCGCGCCAACGCCGCACGTCAGCGCGCGGAGGTGAACCGCATCCGCGCCTCCCACCGCCTGCAGGTGTCTCCCGACACCAAGGCGGGAGCGATACAGAAGAAGGGCATCATCATCCTCGCGCAGTTCAACGACCTCAAGTTCAAGTTCGACAGGAACAATTTCGTGAGGATGCTCACGCAGAAGGGCTACTCCTACGGCGGCGCCGAAGGCAGCGCGCTGGACTACTTCAACGACCAGTTCGAAGGAGCCTATGAGTTCGAGTTCGTGGTGAGCCCGGTCGTGACCCTCTCGAAGGGCTATGCATACTACGGTGAGAATGACGGTAAAGGCATAGACAAGCGCGCGGCCGAAGGCATAGCCGAGGCCTGCCGCCTTGCGGATGCGGAAGTGGACTTCTCCCAGTTCGACGGTGACGGCGACGGTGAAGTGGATAACGTCTTCGTGTTCGTAGCCGGCCACGACGAGGCCGAAGGTGCCGGAGAGGACCATATCTGGTCGCATCAATGGTATCTGGAATCGGCCGGCATCCGCCTCAGTCTCGACGGAAAGAAGGTCAATTCCTACGCCATCTCAACGGAGCTCACATATGATTATATGACCACGGGAAGTGAGATATTCACCCCTATCGGTACTTACTGCCACGAATACAGCCACGCCCTCGGCCTGTGCGACCTCTACGATACCGACGATGAAGACAGCGGAGGAGTATCCAAGGCCGTCTGGGGATCTACCAGTCTGATGGACCACGGCAACTACAACAACAACGGCAACACTCCCCCGAACTACAACGCAATGGAGCTCCGCACATTCGGACTGGGACGCGAGGTTCCCCTGGAGATTGGGCAGTATTCCCTCGCTCCATTGAGTTCACAGAAGCGTTACTTCGTACTCGAAGGCGACATCGAGGGAGAATGCTATATCTTCGAATGCCGCTCAGCTGAAGGCTGGGACCGTTTCATCGGAGGATCGGGCATGCTGATCTACCATTACGACGCCTCCACTAACGATGCAGGCTATTCCGACGATGCCGGGATGAACCTTACGGCCGAAGAGCGTTGGTGGTACAACGCCGTCAACTGCAATCCCGATCACCAATGCATGGACCTGGTGGAAGCCGTCCCCCTGGCCAATAACGTTTATTCGGTATTCTGGCCCAACGGCACGCACACGGCTTTCAACGCCAGCAGTACTCCCGCCTTCAAGTTCTGGAGCGGAAAGGAGTCCGAGGTCGGATTGAACGGCATCAGGAAAGCGGGCAACTTCATCAACTTCAGCGTCACCGGACCGCTCTCCATCGAAAAGGTCGAGGAGTTCCAGGATGCCGCCATAGTCTTGTGGACAATGAACGAATCGTCCGAGACTGGCAGCTGCATCTCCATCACTCCGGCGAACGGCGGCCAGACCCGCGAGTTTACCAGGAAGCCTTATGCTCCCGGTTCATATTCCTATACCTTCGAAGGCCTTCAGCCCAACACCACCTACAAGGTTGCGGTCTATAATCCCAAGGACAAGAATAAGAACGTGACCGCCACCTTCACTACCAAGAAGTATTATAGCGACGGCTATCCGTTCATATACCTCAACTCCGCGGAGCGCAACGCCAACGGATCGTTCAAGAAGGGCGGGCAGATGCCGCTCCGCGTGTTCAACGCCCCCAATGCCGCCCAGGTATTATGGTACTACGGGGACAACCTCCTCTCGCACGACGGGTCCGGATATTACACAGTACTGGGCAGCGGCACCCTCAAGGCAGTAATCGACTACGAGGACGGCACTCGCGACATCATTTCCAAAACTATCACCGCCCAATGAAACGCTTTTCTTTCAAATATATAGCGGCCCTTGCCGCCGTCATTGTCCTTTTCTCCTCCTGCTCGGGGAGCAAGGTCGATCCGGAGTTCGTCGCCACGACGGACTTCAGTCTCAAGGTAAAGGACGAGACCGTGTTCCGATACAATCCCCTCACCTGCCAGGTCGCCTTCAATCGCGAAAAATGTGAGTTCCGTGTCCACACCGACAATATGTCGGACTATTACTGTGTGAGACTCAGGTCCGTTCCCACCGCCGAGGACCAGAAGGTCAAGGGATCGCTTATATGGACGAGCAAGAGCGACATCAATACGCGCACCGACCTTTCCTTCGTGGTCAAGAAAGTGGACAGGACAGGCAGGATGTGGCTATGGTGCAGAAAGGAAAGGATAGGCGCAGTGATACAGGTACTTGATTAACCAGAACAACCATACAATAATGAAGATCGAAAGACTAATCGCAGTCGCAGCGGCCGTCGTGTTCGCTGCGGCCGGACTGAGCGCCCAGACCGCCGGCGGCGGTATCTCTTCCTCGATGCTGCAGGAGATCAGCAAGGGCTACTCCGGCTCCGCTGCCGACAAGGCGCTCCGCAACGCATTGAACACCACCTCCATCACGGTCCTCGCCGAAAATGCCGACAACCTCGCGATGATCGACACGCACTTCTCCGACGAGGTGAAGACAAGGGGCATTACCGACCAGAAATCCTCCGGCAGATGCTGGCTCTTCTCAGGACTCAATGTCCTGAGGGCAAGGATGATAGACAAATTCGACCTGGGAGACTTCACCTTCTCGCAGAACTATCTTTTCTTCTACGACCAACTCGAGAAAGCCAATCTCTTCCTTCAGGGAGTCATCGACACCAAGGACCTCGACTTCTCGGACCGCAAGGTCGACTGGCTCTTTGCCAACCCCATCGGCGACGGAGGTCAGTTCACCGGCGTGTCCAACCTGATCATGAAGTATGGTCTTGTTCCTGCGGATGCCATGCCGGAGACCCTCAGCGCCAACAGCACTTCGGCGATGTCCACCCAGCTGAAGAACCTGCTGCGCCAGGACGGTCTCAAGCTCCGCGCCACCACCCGCAAGGACGACCTCCAGGCCATGAAGACCGATATGCTCAAGGATGTCTATCACATCCTCGCCCTTTGTCTCGGCGTTCCTCCGACGGAGTTCGAATGGGCAAGGTATGACTCCAAGGGACAGTTCGTCAGCCGCAAGACCTACACTCCCAAGGCATTCTATGACGAGTTCATCGGCGCTGACCTGGAGAACAATTACGTGATGGTTATGAACGACCCTACCAGGGAGTATGGCAAGGTGTACGAAATCGACTATGACCGCCACGTCTATGACGGCCAGAACTGGGTGTACATCAACCTTCCGATCGAGAGGATCAAGGAGATGGCCATCGCCTCCATCAAGGACAATACCGCGATGTATTTCTCCTGCGACGTGAACAAGTTCCTCAACCGCTCCAAGGGAGTTGCGGACCTGAACAACTTCGACTACGATTCACTCATGGGGGTGAACTTCACCATGGACAAACGCGAGCGCATAATGACCCATGCGAGCGGTTCCACCCACGCTATGACGCTCAAGGCCGTAGACCTGGACGCTTCCGGGAAACCCGTGAAATGGATGGTCGAGAACAGCTGGGGCGCATCCTCCGGCTACAAAGGCAATATCATAATGACCGACGAGTGGTTCAACGAGTACATGTTCCGCCTCGTACTTGAGAAGAAGTACGTCCCGGCCGATATCCTGAATATGCTGAACCAGAAGCCTATCCTCCTTCCGGCATGGGATCCGATGTTCCTTCCTGAAGAATGATGATGAGAAAGATCCTAGTATTTGCGGCCGTCCTGGCGGTGGCCGCAAACCTTTTCTCCTGCAAGGGCAGGCAGCACGATATCCAGGACGAAGCCGTCCAGGTCGATACCGTCATGACGGACAATACCTGGACGCCCGTGGATCCTATGGAGCTTACGATGAAGCCCGTCGCGAACTTCGCGCAGGACTGGATGGCCCTGGCAATGGGCAGCAGCAGGCATTTCAACTCCATGACCATCTCCTGGGGGACCATCGGCCAGTTATGGAACAAGCCCGTCGTGACAGTCTTCGTGTCGAGCGACAGGGCCTCCAAAGCTTTGATGGACGAAAGCGCATACTTCACCGTCACCGGATTCCCCAAGACAAAAGCCTGCAAGGATGCGCTGGTCTATATCGGCTCGCACTCGCTTCGCGACGATCCGGACAAGACCGCGAATGCGGGACTGACGGTTGAATTCACCGAACAGGGCAATCCCATCTTCGCCGAAGGCTGCCTGGCCATCGAGTGCCGCAAGATATATGCGGCACCGTTCGACCTCAACCGGATGCCTCAGGACATCCGGGAGCATCTGTACGCCGAGATGGGCGTACACACGATGTACATCGGAGAGATTACCGGCGTTTGGGAAAAGAAGTAGAAACCGGTATCAAGGCTATCAGGTAGCCGATGACGGCCACGCTAAGCGACGTTATCAGCACGTCGGCCCACTTCAGCTGGACCGGATACGACGACACGAGATAATTGCCCGGCATCGGAATCAGGCCGAACTTCTGCTGAAGCAGGGTGAGGCCGATACCCAGGGCGAGGCCGATGGCCAGTCCAAGCAGGGAAATCATCCATCCTTCAAGCACGAAGAAACGGCGGATCAACGGATCGGAAGCTCCCATGCTCCGGAAGGTCCCGATATCCTCCTGCTTCTCGATGATGAGCATCGACAGGCTGCCGAAGATATTGAAGGCGATGATGATGATGATGAATACGAGTATGAGGAAGAGAGATGCTTTCTCATACTTCA
>CAMJHW010000017.1 GCA_946405645.1 uncultured Bacteroidales bacterium | reverse complement strand
AATATTCAATAATTTCAAAGAACTTTAGCTGATTTTTAGTGGACAGCTATGTCTTAACTTACAAAGTTAAGTACTTTTTGCGAGAATAGTCGGATTTAATTCGTAAATTCGAAACGTCAAAACTATCGGTATGGATCGTTTGGAATCGTTGTTCCTTTCATATACTGGTGTCGCGGCGGAGAAATGCCTCGCCCTCTCCCAGTCCGGCAGCCGCCGGAGGTATTACCGGCTGGAAGCCGGCGGATCTTCCCTCATCGGCGTTGCCGGAACCGACCGGGACGAGAACCGCGCGTTCATCGCCCTTTCCCGTCATTTCCGCTCGAAAGGTCTTCGCGTTCCCGAAGTCCTTGCAGTAAGCGACGACGGAATGTATTATCTTCAGCAGGACCTGGGCGACAGGCTGCTGTACGACGAGCTGGCGGAGGCGCGCGCCGCAGGGGCCTATGGCCCGCGGGAGCGCTCGCTGCTCCTACGCGCCGTCTCCTCGCTGCCTGCGGTGCAGGTCCGCGGAGCAGAGGGCCTCGATTTCAGCGTCTGCTATCCTTCCGAAGCTTTTGATGCCAGGATGGTGGATTTCGACTTGAATTACTTCAAATACTGTTTTCTGAAACCCTCTCCCGTCGAGTTCAATGAAGAGCGGCTCCAGAACGATTTCGACCGCCTCAAGGCGGATTTGCTCAAAGATCGCCCCAGCACTTTCATGTACAGGGATTTCCAGGCGAGGAACGTTATGCTTCACGACGGGGAGCCCTGGTTCATCGATTTCCAGGGAGGCCGCAGGGGACCTCTGCAGTATGATGTCGCATCTTTCGTCTGGCAGGCCCGCGCCCGTTATCCGGAGGATCTCAAGCGGGAACTGGTCGAAGCGTATCTCGATGCGCTGGAAGGGCTCATGCCCGTGGACAGGAACGTGTTCAAGGAGGATCTGCGGATCTTCGTCCTTTTCCGTACCCTCCAGGTTCTCGGGGCCTATGGGTTCAGAGGCAGGATCGAGAAGCGCGCTCATTTCCTGGAGAGCATACCATATGCGCTGGAGAACCTGCGGGAGCTTCTCGTGAATCCTTTCGAACGCTATCCTTACCTTACGGACGTGCTGGAGAGGCTTGCCGCTTCCGGCCCCGGCCTCCCTGAAGTCCCTGACGGCTTGCTGCACGTACACATCTACAGTTTCTCGTTCAAGAAGGGGATTCCCGAAGACTTCTCCGGAAATGGCGGCGGTTACGTGTTCGACTGTCGGGCAGTCCACAATCCCGGCAAGTACGAGCGCTTCCGCAGCATGACCGGTCTCGACAGGGAAGTGCAGGATTTCCTTGAGGAGGACGGCGAGATACTTTCTTTCCTCAGCCACGTTTTTTCCGTCGTCGATGCGCATGTGGACCGCTTCCTGCAGCGGGGTTTCTCGCATCTGCAGGTCTCGTTCGGCTGTACCGGCGGCCAGCATCGTTCCGCCTACAGCGCACAAAAGCTAGCGGAGCACCTTTCCGGCCGTTCGGGCGTCAAGGTGCACCTGCATCACCGCGAACTCGGTATCGAAAAGGTCCTATGAAAGCAATGATATTCGCGGCGGGTCTTGGTACCCGCCTGAAACCTATTACCGACACTCTTCCCAAAGCCCTGGTCCCAGTCTGTGGCGAACCTCTTCTCCGGCACGTCATCACGCGGCTGAAGGCTGCCGGGATAGACGAGTTCGTCGTCAACGTCCACCATTTTTCGGAGAAGATCATATCCTATCTCGAGTCAAATGACTTCGGAGTACGGATAGCGGTTTCGGACGAGTCCGACCGCCTTCTGGAAACGGGCGGAGGCATCCTTCACGCCCGCGACCTGCTCCTGGCTTTTTCTGAGCGGAGAGGAGACCCCGCCGGCCGTGACGACCGCTTCCTGGTGCACAATGTCGATATCCTTTCCGACCTTGATATCAGGTGGTTCCTGGATGCCTGGCGTCCCGGTGCGCTGGCTGCCCTTCTGGTCAGTCCCCGCCGTACGCAGCGCTATCTCCTGTTCAATGACGACATGCGTCTCGTCGGATGGACCAATGTCGCCACCGGCGAAGTGCGTTCGCCCTATCCCGACCTCGATCCTTCTTCCTGCCGTATGCTTGCATTTTCAGGCATTCATCAGGTCTCGGACGGTGTATTCGATGTCATGGAATCGGAGGGGATGGGGGAGCGTTTCCCGATAATGGATTTCTACCTGAAGGTCTGTGACAGGTATCCCATATACGGCGTCGAGCCTGCGTCCCTCGAACTGATCGACGTCGGCAAGCTCGACACCCTGGCGGTAGCGGAAAGCTTTATTCGGAAGCTATCTCAGCACAGCTTCCCTGGCGGTCAAGAGGCTTGATGGCCAGGAACTTGTGAATGAAATAGACGAGGAAGGCGATGCAGAAGGCCATCACCGCCCAATAGAGCGCGCCAGGCATCAGTTCACCGTAATTTTCGATTTCTTCCAATGAGTCGATATGGCACAGCACAAGCGCGAACGTATTGTTCGTGAAGTGCATGAGCATGGTCAGCCATATGGAACCGGTGCGATAATAGACATAGCCGAACACCAGGCCGAGGGAGAATGCGGCGATACCTTGCCACTGGTTGAAATGGATGAGTGCGAAGAAGGCGGCTGAGATGACTATCGCCCACACTGGCTTGATTCCGCGGACTATCTCGCCTTCCTTGTTCTTGTGCTCATAGTTGAGCAACCCGCGCAGAACCATTCCACGACATAGCCATTCTTCGAAGAATGGTGCGAATATGCTGACGCACAGGAAATTAAGTAGGAAGTTGCCTCCCGTAAGGGAGGACAGGATATCCTGGAGCTTGTCGGACATGGGCGGAAGCAGGGAGATGACGGAATCCGCCAGGAATGATGTAGTCAGGGTGACGACCATCACTAGGATGGCGCACATCACGATCCCCAAGGGGCTGTAATGCCCGTTTGAAAGCTTGTACCCTTTTCCGAAGAATGAGTTCCCGTGGCTCTTGTGAGCGGCGTAGATCATCGGCGGGATGAACATGACCGGGTATGAGACGATCATGGAGTACATCATCGAATCGGGATTGTCCGGCATCAGCAGGACAAAAGGCATTGAAATGAGGCCTCCGATCAGCGCGCCTCCCAACAACAGGAAGAGAAGGATGATGATGTCGACAGGACCCGGGGTAAAGAAATCGTAGTTGGAAAGGATGTTGAAGTTCGATTTGATTTTCCTGTGTGCCATGGTCTTAGAGGATTAGCAATAATGCGAGTGAATAAAGGACTACGCCCTGGAAGGCGATGCGGCGGCGCGAGGACCTGCCGACAAGCTGCTCCATGGAGTTGCGGGATGCCACCTTGGAGAGCTCTTCGGAATCGGGGAGCCTGCGGGAAGGCCATTTGCAAATGATTTCACCGTCGTCGAGGTATGTCGCGCCTCCGTTGGAGCGGTTGAAGGTGATGAGTTTCTTGTAGTCGGACATATAGGTGTCCAGACCGGATATAGGCTCGCGGGCTACCGCCAGTGCGGTGAAACCGGCCGCCTCGGCGTCGCGGAGGAATTGTGCGCCCTTGTCGGAGTCCTTGTATCCGGGGACATCATAGACTGACAGGACCATCACCTTCCCTTCACTCAGCAGTTCATTGTAATAGTTGCCTTCCGCATCCGAGATATAGAAGACTGGTACGGATTGTTCATAATCGGGGATACTCCTTTCGATGTTCTCCACGCGGACGAATGTCCAGGTGGAGTCGGGCAGATTGTCCAAGGTGAACGCGCCTTCCTGGCCGTTCTTTTCATAGATGACGTAATACTCCTCCTTGGAATCGCCCGCTCGGTCCGCGGAACCGGCGACATCGTCCGCCTCGGCATTAAGGGTGGCGCCCGGGGCGAACTCGGTGAAATCCGTCAGCGGGATCGAAATGAGCGACATTATCGTGAAAAGGGCCACTGTCGCAGCCACCAGGCAGAAGGCGACGACCTTTGACTTGCGTGTCCTGCCGTAGTCCTTGACGGGAAGGAAAGCGCCTGCGCAGAGGAAGCAGAGCAGGATGTTCTTCATTAAGGTCTGAATATGGGTGAGATGCACCGCTTCGCCGAAACATCCGCAGTCCATTTCGGGATTGAAAATGACCAGCACCAGGGTGAGTGCCGTGAAAGCGGCCGTAAGGATGCTGGTGACCGCGGCCACCTGCTTGCGCCACACGCCGGCGATCAGCGCTGCGCCGAGAAGTGTCTCAAGCAGCGCAAGGCCTACGCCCAGACATTTGGCGGCGAAGGACAGGAAGTCAAGGTGCAGGAACTGCAGGTATCCCTCCACGACAAGTCCGGCTCCTACCGGATCCATGAGTTTGAGCATGCCGGCGATGAAATACACCATCCCCAGCAGTATCGAGCAGAGTCTCCTCAGTCCTGAGTGAAAGCCTTTCATATCTGTTTCAAGTATTTGTCTACAAGTTTTTTGATTCTCTCGAATATTTCGTCGGGGCCGAGCATCGAGCCGTCGCCGTCCTTGCACTCCACGATCTGGAAACTGTCATCCAGAGCAGCCTGCTTCAGATATATGGAACGGACTCTTCTCTGGAAACTGATGTCGGCCTCGTGTATGTCGCGTCCGCCGGAGAGGTAATTCCTGTCATCACCCTCCCTCTGAGCGGTAAGGTTGGCCTCGACGAATCCGATGGGGACGTCGAGGAAGATGTTCAGGTCCGGCCTGGGCAGTCCGAAATCGCCGTATTCGGTGTCGAAGATCCATTTCCGCAGCGCTTCGGCATCCTCTTCCGATGAGAGCTTGGCGCACTGGTATGCTATGTTGGAATAGACGTAACGGTCCAGCAGTACCGTCTCCCCGCGCTCCAGCCGTTCACGGATTCCTGGTGCGGCCCCGTGCCTGTCCTCTGCGAAGAGAAGGGCGACTAGTTGGGGATGGACGGTGTCGTTGGAGCCGAAATCACCCCTGAGGAAACGGCTGATGAGGTCTCCGTAGACGGGGGCGTCGTATCGAGGGAAGTGTATGTATTCGAGGCTGCCGCAGGCGGTCTCGAGGTAGCTTCTCAGTTTCTTGACCTGCGTGGATTTGCCGGCGCCGTCAAGACCTTCCAGGACAACAAGCATATGACTCGGATAAATGTGATACAAAGATATTCAAAAAAATCCATACTTTTGTAGGAAAAGAAACACCGCCATGACAGATCCCGGAAGAACGATAAGAATCATGGGCATCCTCAATCTCAACGGGGATTCCTTCTATGCGCCCAGCCGTTACGGCATGTCCGTACTTGAAGACGGACCGGACATCCTGGACATCGGAGCAGTCTCCACCCGCCCCGGGGCGGCGGAAGTGTCCGAGGCGGACGAGTGGTCGCGCCTCAAGCCCGTCCTCCGGACGCTCGGTTCGGGCGTGACGGTGTCGATCGACACGACCCGCTCCGGAATCGTGGAGCGAGCCTGCGACCTGCTGGGACGTCCCGTCATCGTCAATGACATTTCGGCGGGGGAGGACGACCCCGACATGCTCTCCGTCGTGGGCCGCATGGGGCTGGAGTACGTGGCGATGCACAAGCGCGGGACCCCCGCGACGATGCAGTCGCTTTGCGACTACGACGACGTCGTCGCGGAGGTCGCGGAGTATTTCCGCGCCTTTGCCGTCAAGGCCTGGGACAACGGCGTCTCCGACTGGATCCTGGATCCCGGTTTCGGCTTTGCCAAGAACGTGGAGCAGAACTATCAGTTGATGGAGGGTCTGGAAGCGCTTTCCGCCCTCGGCAGGCCCGTCCTTGTCGGGATTTCACGCAAAAGCTTTATTTACAAGCCTCTCGGGCTCGACCCCGAAGGGGTGCTTACCGCCACTCAGGTGATGCATATGGCCGCCCTCGAACGCGGCGCCGACATCCTGAGGGTGCACGATGTGGCCGCTGCCCGGCAGACAGTGGTCCTTTACCGTATGTTGCACGGCTGTTAGCGCTCCCTGATGCCCCAGTCCCTGAGACGGAGCTGGGACTCTACCTCCTCTTCCACGTCATCGGGCAGCAGCGGGAAGAAGTCCATACCCAGCATCGCCTCGAGTCCGTTGACGGTCACTGCGCACTCGTCCAGCCAGTAGCGCTTGTCGTCATTGTCCATGATGAATGCGATGGAGCGGTATTTCCCGTTTTTCTCGGTGAGTACTGCCTTGAAGAAACTGTCGGGGACGGTTACGCCCCTGTCACCGATGGTTCCGTATTTGTTGGATCCTATGATGGGGCCCGTGACGACCCACACCTTGCCGAAATCCCTCGCCCAGCGGCGGACCTGCTTCTCGAGGTAGTTCCAGTCTCCAGCGTTGAGCTCTTCGTCCTGGGGGCAGATGTTGGTAAGGTAGAAAGTGTCGTTCATGGCATCCTCGTCCCATTGGAAGTCCGCGGCGCAGGCCATGTGCCCGCGCGTCCATCCCGAGTCGTAATAGTCTTCGCGCATTGCCTGGGTGCTGCCGTACGACGGATCCATCTTGAAGACCGACTCGTCCCTGGTGGCTTCTCCGTGGGTCTCCTCCGCGGTCAGTTCATATGCCACCCATTCCGGCAGGAGGTCGTCCGGATTGTATGAGATGACGAATCCCGTGTGTGTGAGTATTATGTCGCTGTCGTCCGTGGCGGGCAGCTCCATCAGCCCGTCCACCGCAGGCTCCTGCTCTCCGATACTATGGGGTACAAGACCGGTGAGGAAGCCGGTCTCCGTCTGAAGCAGATAGATGCCGCAAAGCAGGACCAGAGCTATGGCAGATATATATTTCTTCTTCTTTTTCGACTTTTTCATCTGTCGGATCGTTTCTGCAAAAATAATCATTCCAAGGATATACGCCGATGATATTCGTGAAAAAATGCGTATTATTGCAATTACGCACTGAAAGTTCAACAAACAAAACGATAGCTTATGTCAGAAGAATTCGAGAACATCAATGAGAATCCCTCCGATGACAGGAAGGAAGAGTTCAAGGCCAAGGTCGAAGACATGAAGTCCGAGGTCAAACAGGCCTATGAAAACGTCAAGGACCAGGCCCAGGATACCTTCAAGGATATGAAGGAGGAGGCCGCGGCCGCTTTCGCCACCGCCAAGGAAAAGGCCCAGGCCACGGTGGAGGACATCAAGAAGGAGATCGACGACTATTCCGACGAAATGGATGACGACGACGTGAACGGGAACAAACTCATGGCAGTCCTTGCGTATATCGGACCGCTCGTACTTATCCCCATCCTGCTCGCCAAGGATTCCAAGTTCGCCAAGTTCCACTCCAACCAGGGTCTGGTGCTGTTCCTTCTGGCCATCATCTGCGGAGCCCTCTCCAAGCTCAAGCTCGTCGGCTGGCTGTTCGGGCTCTGCGGGACTGTGGTAGTCATCCTCGCGATCGTCGGCATCGTCTATGCCTTGCAGGGCAGGGCAAAGGAGCTTCCGGTCGTCGGCAACTGGGTGATCCTCAAATAGTATTATGAAAAGAGCCTGTCGGACCGACAGGCTCTTCAGTTATCTTAATCCAAGCCGGGAAAGCTCTTTCCTGGCTTTCTTCATGTCCTTCTGGAACTCCTTGTCAGAATGCATCACCGCCACGGCGCCTGAGGCGGCAGTGCGCGCCGCCTGGACGTCGGTCTGATAGTGGAAACCTACGATGACGCGGCTGGTTCCGTACTCATATCCGACTTTGAGGATTTCGGAAGCCCTGTCGGGCAGCAGTTCGGAGAGGACGAGGGCGACAGTCCAGCCCCTTGTGGTGTGTCCGGAGGGATAGGAAGCAGAACGCCTTGAACCGCGCTCTTCCTCGGGGACTCCCGTCGGCTCGTCGAACTCCACGTACGGACGGGTCCTCTTGTAGAAGTCCTTGGCCTTGCGGTTGGCGTTGTTGGCAGTAGTCATGGACTTTGACAGCAGCCTGTAAAGGTTGGGCGTGGACTCGTTGCTGATCCTTACGCCGACTGCCGGCTCGAGGATCTGGGCCAGATAGTCGAGCGAACTCTTGGCATCGTCGTGGGCCCTTTGCCCGCGCTCGGTGGTGCGCATGGACTTGCCCCATTCGTAATAGACCAGGTCGCTGTCGAACAGCGGGTCTCCCGGCTTGGGCGGAGCCGGAAGGAAGACGGATGCGTCGGGCATCTCGTCGGCGTCGATGTAGTCGGCGCGTACGGATGCGCTGCCGGCGCTCTGCTGCGCTTGCGCCTGGACGCGGTTCGCGTCCTGCGGCCTGACGGGAGGCCTGCCGGCTTCCTGGGCGCCGGCGGAGAGGAGGCCGAACAGCAGGCCGAGCGCCGCCAGCGTCACTCTCAAAGACTTGGTTGAAGCATTCATTGTCATTTGTATAAAGGTGAGGGATAGATTCCCGTGTCGGCGAGCTCCTTGAACTTGGCGACGACGGCGGGACGGTCTTCCTTGTAAGTCACGCCGAACCAGCGGGACGGTGTGGAGAGCACTTCCGTGCGCGCCTGGCCGGACTTGACCATGCAGTCGACTGCGTACGGGATGTAGTACTCCTTCTTGAGCTCGCCGATGTTCTTTTCGAGGAAATCCTCGAAAATGGCGGCGCTGCCCTCGAAGTAGTCGGGGGTAAAGCCCCACATGTTCATCGAGCAGAGGGCCTTGCCGTCGAGGACGACGCGTGCGCCGGTGGCGGAGTTGTCTCCGCGGACGGCGCCGTCCGGCTCCTTGCGGATGTCCAGGTGCTCGACTATGTCGGTGAGGAGGCCGTCCGCGCCATAGGCGCAGATACCGCGGCTGACTCCGCCCGACTCGGAGAGGGTATTGTCCAGTTCGAAACCTACTATCGAGAATACGCCGCGGCTGCTTTCATGGGCACGGAGCCAGTCCCCAAGGATGCGGAAGGAGTCTTTGCCATAGTAGTCGTCGCCGTTGATGACGGCGAAAGGCTCGTTTATGACTCCTGCCGCCATAAGGACGGCGTGGGCGGTGCCCCAGGGCTTCTGGCGCTCGGGGTTCAGGGTGAACCGTGCGGGGATCTTGTCAAGCTCCTGGGTGACGAATACGAACTCCAGGGGCTCGCCGTCGATGCAGCGGACGCCTGCATACTTCTGCCTGACGGTCTGTTCCATCTGCTCGCGGAAATACTCCCTTACGATATACACTACCTTTCCGAATCCGGCCTGAACCGCGTCGTATATGGAATAGTCGATAATGGTCTCCCCGTTAGGGCCGAGGCCGTCCATCTGTTTGAGTCCGCCATAGCGGCTGCCCATACCGGCAGCGAGGACCAACAATGTAGGTTTCATTTCTGTTTCATTTAGTTTTTTGTATTGCGCAAATTTAACTATTTTTGTGCAAATCCGATAGAATCGCGATGGGCAAGTTCAGCAAAATCTGGAACAGATCCAAGGACGGGGCGAACCACGAGGAGCGCTCCTTCATCCGGTATGTCATCATATCCACCGCCATCTTCCTGCTCTTCATTTGTGTCATCAAGCGAGACAATCTCTTCCGCTGGATAGAGGCCGGCTTCAACATCCGAAGCCAGGAAAAGCAGATGGAGTTCTATGAGTCCGACATCTCCAGGCTCAAGGAAGAGGTCAAGAGCCTGACCACCGACAAGGATACTCTCGAGAAGTTCGCACGTGAGAAGTTCCTCTTCGCCGAGCCCGGCGAGGACGTTTACATAATCGAATAGCATGAAGACCGTAGAAAAAAGGTATCTGGTCCCGTTCATCCTGGTGACCTCGCTGTTCCTGTTGTGGGGAATAGCCAACAACATGACCGACACGCTGCTCAGCGCGTTCAAGAAGATAATGTCGATGTCCGACGCCCAGACCTCGCTCATCCAGCTTGCCTTCTACGGGTCCTATTTTTGCTTCGCCCTCCCCGCCGCCATCTACATCCGCAAGTACTCGTACAAGAGCGGCGTCATCCTCGGCCTTGCGCTCTATGCAGTCGGCGCCATCCTTTTCCTTCCGGCAGCCAAGGCGGCATCGTACGGCTTCTACCTTATAGCCATCTACATCCTTGCCGGCGGATGCTCGGTGCTTGAGACTACCGCCAATCCCTATATCCTCGCCATGGGCGCTCCGGAGACGGCCACCCGACGGCTCAATGTCGCCCAGGCCTTCAACCCTCTGGGCTCCATCACCGGCATCCTTTTGAGCAAGTATTTCATCCTCAAGGACATATCCCTTTATTCCATTTCCGGCACATATATGACCCTCGGTTTCGTGCTGGTGGTCATCATGCTGGTCATGATCTTTGCGCGTATGCCAGAGGGACGGGATGACGGGAGTTCCGACAGCCTTAAAGCCACTTTCAAGCGCTTGTTCAAGAACCGCGCGTATGTTTTCGGAGTGGTAGCCCAGTTCTTCTACGTTGGCGCGCAGATCGGCGTATGGTCCTTCACCATCCGTCTGGTAATGAAGGAACTCGGAATGGTCGAGGCTCAGGGAGCGACGCTCTACCTTATCAGCATCTTATGTTTCAGCGCCGCACGTTTCCTGTTCACCTGGCTCATGAAGTATTTCCGCCCCGCCAGGCTTCTGCTTGTGGCGGCCGCTGCCGATATCTTCTTCACTCTTCTTGTGGTAGTCCTTGGAGGAACGGGCTGGCCTTGCGTCATAGCGCTCATCCTGGTCAGCTTCTTCATGTCGCTGATGTTCCCGACCATCTACGGTCTGGCGCTGGACGGCGTAGAGGATCCCGCCAAGGGCGGTTTCGCCGGCGATGCCAAGATCGGCGCCTCCGGCCTGATCATGGCCATCCTCGGCGGCGCCCTCATCACGCCTTTGCAGGGCCTGATGTCCGATGCCTTCGGCATCAACATCGCTTATATCGTGCCCCTTCTGTGTTTCGTGGTAGTGTTCCTCTATGCGCTTAGTCTGCGCAAGGCTTAAACGCTTCCGCCTATGCTGTACCTCATACTGGCCATCCTTTGCGGATCCTTGTTCTCGATCATCTTCAAGCTTTGCCAAAGGCATGGCGTTGACGGGCGGCAGGTTACTCTTTTCAATTACGCCGTAGCGTTCCTGTTCACGCTGCTCCCGATCGTGGCGCGTACGGTGTTCGATCCGGATACCGACGTGGCTCACTATATCCCCGGTCCTGCATCATGGCTTCTCGCTTTCGTCCAGGGCCTGTTGTTCACTTTCGGGTTCATAGTGATGGACCGCAGTACGCAGCGTTCCGGAGTGGCGCTGACTACGGTCTGCGCCCGTGCGTCGCTGATCCTTCCCGTCCTGTTGAGCTGGATACTCCTTTCCCAGCCGGCTCCGTCCTGGCTGCCGGTCCTGATGGTCGTCGCCGCCATGGTCCTGATCATCGGTCCGACCGAGACGCGGCCGTCCAGTGTCACCACTTCGGGCGACCCAGGACGGAACACTACGGGCGTCATCGCCCGTCCTTCTTCCGGAGGGCCGGGCCGTCACGCCATTATGTTCTCGCTTTTGGGAGTATTCCTTGTGTTCGGATTCTCGGATTTCTTCCTGAAGGTTGTCCAGCATACGGTGGACAAAGGCCATTCCGGCAATCCCGTTCTCATGGAGCGTCAGCTTTCCGCACTCACCTGCATCATCTTCCTGATGGCATCGATCGCATCGCTGACAGTCTGTGCCGTATCCGGATCGTTCCGCAAGCATCGCGTCAAGTGGAGCACGGTCGGCTGGGGGGCATTGCTGGGCTTTGCCAACATAGGCTGCACCTCATGCATGCTCCGTGCGCTCGCAGCCATGCCTACGGGCACATTCTACCCGATCTACAATATCGGTATCGTGCTGGTGGCCACTCTCGCCGGTCTGCTTTTCTTTGGAGAAAGGTTGAAGTGGGTCCAGGTCGCCGGACTCCTCCTCGCCATAGCCGCCATCGCCCTGTCCTTCTGACCTTTCGGTCCGGTGTATTTCCGGTGGTCTAGTAGAACTTGACGATCTCGTCGATGGGTTTGCGGTCGGGACGGCGGGGGTCCGAAGCTCGTTTGCCGAGGCTGATGACGGCCATTACCTGTTCGGTGTCCGGAATTCCGAAGATCTTCCTCAGACCGTCAGAGTCACGCATTCCCATTATCAAGGTATCGAATCCTTGCTCCCTTGCCTTAAGGATGAAGTAAGCGTTGCTGAGGCCGTTGTCGTAGGCTCCCCAGCCGTCGCCGACTTCGTTGGCCTGGTTGCCGCGTCCGAATCCGGACTGGCCTTTCACGAATGTGGACACTATCATGACGGGAGCGTTGGCAGTATTGCGGGCGTTGCCCTGGCCGATCAGTTCCTTGACGGCAGCCACCTTGTCTTCACTTATGGCGACATAGTACCGGGTGGTCTGTGTGTTTGCCCAGGTAGGGGCCTCCATGGCCGTGGCGATGAGTGTGCGCACCTGCGCTTCGGAGATGGTCGTGCCGGCTTCGTAGTCGCGCACGCTGCGTCGCGAGGCTACGATGTCGTCGAAAGACTGGGCGGAAACCTCGGCATTCTTGCTGCCGCCGCAGGCCGGCAGCAGTATCAAGGCGGCGAATGCCGCAGCAATTAAAGAAACAACGTTTTTCATGGTCCTTGTGATAATTGATCTGTCTTGAGCAAATATAATGAATATTTTCATTTGTACTCATTTTTTGCTAAATTGCAACGAAAAGGCGTTTGCCACGGACATTGAACTATAATCAATTCCACATACAGCTTATCTTTATGAGAAAACTTTCTTTGATCGCAGTGGCGGCCCTGTCCGCCGCGCTGGCCTTGAGCGCGAATGCTCAGAGCTTGAAAATGAACGACCTCGACTATTTCGAGGCCAGGGGCACGAACGTGCTCGTGTACAACAACCTTTACAACGGAAGCTTCTATGACGAGAAGTTCGCCGGACTGGAGATCATCCAGAGGGGTGAGCGCATCTGCACCGGCGGCGGCGTCCGCCTTATGAATACCCCGGAGCAGTGGGACATCTTCGGCGAGATTACCGCCAGGGACGTGAACCATGCCGACAGCAGCGTCGAAGTCGAAATGACCTACAGGGACTATGACTTCGCTCCCAGGCTCAGGGTCACTCCCAAGGACAAGGGTGTCCTTATCCAGATCGTCCTCAGCAAGCCCGTTCCGCAGGCCCTCGTCGGCAAGGCCGGCTTCAACCTCGAGTTCTTCCCCGCTTCCTATTTCGGAAAGAACTATCTGGTGGACGGCAAGGCCAGGATCCTGCCCAAGTACCCCATGCACGACACTGAGGTCCATCCCGTATCGGAGAAGATTACCCAGTATTTCGGCGAATCCACGTTCGACGACAGGGGCAGGGGAGACTTCCTCGTCCCGCTCGCCATGTCCACCGGACACCAGATCGTCCTGGCTCCGGAAGACGATGCCCTCAGGGTAGGTGTCACCTCCGACAGCGAGGTCAGCATCTATGACGGACGTCACCTTGCCCAGAACGGCATGTTCGTCCTTCGTTCCCTTCTTCCCGGCGGCAAGACCGGTGTCGTCCTCGAGTGGTATCTCGAGCCCAGCATTTCCAAGGACTGGGTCCGCAAGCCCAACATCGGCTTCTCCCAGGTGGGATATTCCCCCGCACAGAAGAAGGTTGCCGTGGCCGAGCTCGACAAGAACGATACTCCCGCCCAGACCGCAAAGCTTCTCAAGGTCAATCCGGACGGAACCAAATCCGTTGCCAAGACCATCAACGCCAAGTTCTGGGGTGAGTTCCATCACCGCTACAACTATGTTCAGCTCGATTTCTCGGATGTCAAGGAACCGGGACTTTATTCCATCGAGTACAATGGCGTAGAGACCAACGCATTCCCTATTGACAAGAACATCTACAGCGACAAATGGCATCCTTCAATGGACGTTTCCCTCGTGGTTAACATGGACCATATGGAAGTCAATGAAGCCTATAGGATCTGGCACGGACGCGCCAATATGGACGACGCCCTCCAGGCTCCCGCCAACGTCCGCCTGCATGACGGATATTATCAGGGTGACGTCACCAATACCAAGTACCAGCCTCTCGAGCACATCCCCGGCCTTGCAGTCGGCGGATGGTATGATGCCGGCGACTTCGACATCCAGGCCAACTCCGTCCTTACGACCACTCTCGACCTCGGCCACATCTGGACCGACTTCCGCCCCATGAGGGACCAGACCCTCATCGACGAGAAGACCCAGTACGCCGACATCCACGTTCCCGACGGCATTCCTGACAATGTCCAGCTCATTATGCACGGTACGCTCAATATCAATGCACAGATCGAGAACATCGGTTTCGTGGCACAGGTCATCGGCCAGCCCGACATGCACCACTATCATCACCTTGGAGACGCCATGACCCTCACCGACGGCAAGATCTATGATCCTTCGCTGGCACGTTACGAGGTCAAGGGCGACCGTTCCGGCACTCCGGACGACCGTTTCGTCTTCACCAGCCGTTTCAGCCCTGCAGGCGTGATGTCCGACATCGTCTCCCTCGCAGCAGCCTATCCTGCCCTCAAGGAATACTTCCCCGAGGAGGCTGAGCGTTCCCTCAAGAATGCCTTGATGCTGTGGGACAAGTACTTTGACGCTGCTGCTCCCAATGCCAATGCCGCTCCTGTCGCCGGCAGAAGGGGTGGTATGGGCGGAGATCCCAGGCTCAACGCCGCCATCGAGCTCTGGTTCGCCACCGGCGACCAGAAGTACAAGGATTTCTTCCTGCCTCTGGTTGAGGCGCAGCTCGAGCCCAGACCCGCAGCGGCGGCTCCCGCCGGAGCTCCTGCCGGATTTACCCCCACTGCCAACCTCACCGCCGCCCTCAGGATCTATCCTTACATGGACAAGAAGTTCCAGGACAAGGTCAAAGCTTTAGTCCCCGCCTATGTCGCCAGCCTTACCACCAACGGTCGTGACAACCCTTACGGTGTAGCCATCACCGGAGCCACCTGGGCAGGAAACGGCGGAGTCATCTCCACTGCATACAACTGCTACAAGGTCTGGAAGCTCTTCCCGGACATGATCGATCCCGAGTTCGTCCTCGCAGGACTGAACTACATCTTCGGATGCCATCCTTATACCAACGTCTCGTTCGTCACCGCTGTCGGTGTCAACACCAAGAAGGTCGCCTACAGCAACAACCGCGCTGACTATTCCGTCATCCCCGGCGGTATCGTCCCCGGCCTCCTCGTCAAGGAGGACTTCTACGAGAACAAGGACGACTATCCGTTCCACTGGGGCGAGAACGAGTGCTGTATCAATACTGCTCCGCAGTACGTACAGCTCTGCCTCGCCTGCGACGAGATCGTCCAGTACCTGAACAAATAGTTTCCAGTCTGACAATTGACATGGGACGGTCGGATCGGCCGTCCCATTTGTAAACAAGATGACACCTGCGATATCGATAGTCGTTCCTGTGTACAACGTGGCGCCTTTTATCGGAAAGTGCCTGGAATCCCTGTGGGATCAGGACTTTCCGGAAAGCGGCTATGAAGTTGTGGTCGTCGATGACGGCAGTACGGACGAATCGGCGGATATTGCCGCAAAGATTGTCTCGGCACATCGGAACGGGCGTATCGTTTCCCAGGAGAACAGAGGGCTGAGTGAAGCCCGCAACCGCGGATTGCAGGAAGCGGCTGGAGAATATGTATGGTTCGTCGATTCCGATGACTGGATTGAGAAGGATTGCCTGGGCAGGATAGTCGCTGAGGTTTCAGGCTCCGACATCCTTGCGATAGGTGCGGAAAACTATACGGAGTCGGGACTTCGTTCCGGCGTTTTCTCATACTCGGGTTCCGGCGTGATGCCGGGAGAGCGTTTTCTGTGTCTCCGCAGGGACCAGCTTAATCCTTGTGCGCCTTTCTATGTGTTCAGGAGAGAGTTCCTCATATCCAATCACCTGTCGTTCTACCCTGGCATCTATCACGAGGACAGTGAATTCACTCCCCGTGCAGTGGCAGTTGCGGGCAGTATCGCCGTTTCGACGGGTACATATTACAAGCGTCTTGTGCGGGAAGGCTCCATTATGAGGACCATCAATCCCAAGCGTCCGAAGGATATGCTTACCGCGATGAAGAGCGTTTACGCCTTTACTCAAGAGAGGATTTCTTCGGGCGGGACCCGTACCGCCTTGTACGATTTCATCTCCAATTCTCTGAACTATGCATGCAAGATTTCGGGTTATACCGATCTTTCGGATAGGAAGGGATTTGCGGATTTGCTTTCCCGTGAGAATTGGATCGGAGGGGTACTTATCCATTCTTCGAAAATGAAATTCATCGTCGAGGGATTCTTGCTGTCCGTTTTTCCGAGACGTCTTCAGGCCATCCACGATTTCCTGATGCTTTTCAACCCGAAAAAAAACCGTAGGATTTGATTTCCTACGGTTTTTTTGACTCTCAGGTATTCTATACATCCAGGCTGTAGCCGGGACGATAAGTGTAGTGGAGGAGTTTGGTAGCCTCCGGGTCGTTCCGGAACTTCTCGACTATCGGATTCCATATGATTGGACGTCCAAGCTCCATGGCGATGTTTCCGAGATTGCAGAACGTGCAGGAGCTATGGCCTACCTCTACCGGGGTATTGGGGTCTATACGGGATTTGACAGAATCGATGAATGCTCTGTAGTGCTTGTCGTTCGAATAGTACGGGATGTCGTTGTCGGTCATAGGCCCCGTCATGTCAAGCCTCTTGTCCGAAGCGGTGTACTTGCCGCGTGAGACCTTGATCCAGCCTTCGTCGCCATAGATTTCGACCGCCTGTCCGCGGGCTTCGCAAGGCTCCTCGGAGACGATGATGCCGTTGTCGTACTTGTATGTGAGGTGCTCGTAGAAACTGTACCCCGGAGGGATGATCTCTACCGGACCGGACCCGTCCTTGCCGACTGCCCACTGGACTATGTCGAACATATGGGCGCCCCAGTCGGTGGTGTTGCCGCCTCCGCAACCCTTGAAATAGCGCCATTTGGCCCAGAATGTCTCCCTCTCGTCGCCTGTGACGACGGGGCAGAGGTCGGAGTTGTAATGGAAGGATGTCGGGAGAGGCCCCAGCCATTTGTCCCAGTTGAGTCCGGCAGGAACCGGCATCTCGGGAAGATTGTAGGGGATGGGAGCAGGGGAGTCGGGATTGCTCCTGTCCCTACCGACGTATGCCTTGATCTTGCGGATGGTGCCTAACTCTCCTTCACGGACCATCTTTGTCGCATGGATGAACTCGTTGCTCGAGCGTTGCATGCTGCCGACCTGGAGGATGCGGTTGTATTTGCGGACAGCCTTGACCAACTGCTGACCTTCGTAGATGGTCAGTGTCATCGGCTTCTCAAGGAAAATATCCTTACCGGCCTTGCAGGCGGCGATGGCGATGAGCGCGTGCTGATGGTCCGGAACTGCTATGACCACGGCGTCGATGTCCGGCCTGGCCAGGAGGTCGGCGTAGTCCTCATAGACATCCACCTTGACTTTCTTCTCTCCTTTCTCAGTGTAGAAATCCCGGACCTTGCGGGCGAAACGGTTGCGTTTGGCGTCATAAACGTCGCATCCGGCGACAACGC
>CAMJHW010000016.1 GCA_946405645.1 uncultured Bacteroidales bacterium | reverse complement strand
TTCAAGCTCGACTCCGCCGACGCTGAAGCCTCGGAGATGGGCGAGCCGATCAAGTGATCTCCGCCCCGCAAAGATCTTAAAAGGCAGGCATCAAACGATGATCTGCCTTTTTTGATGCAGATTATTCCCAGGGGAGATGTAAGATTCTTCCGTGTTCGCCGTATAATTGAGTACCGTCGACAAATCCGTCGGCCCGGAATGGCTATGAAGATGATTAACGATAACTTGAAAATGGAGGAGGAAAAGAATCCCTCCGAAGAGAAGCACCTGATGACCCAGGCTGCTTGCTTGAACCGTATCTATCAGAAAGTCAGCGTCTCCGGCTTCACATCCGACAGCATCCGAGAACTGCTTCCCGACCTTGACGTCATTTGCGACGTCTATCGGATGGACAACCCTGGCGCGGTTATCCTCGCCGGAGTCCTTGAGAAATCTGCGACCAACAACTTAATGGATGACGAAGACTTGGCTAAATACTTCGGATGCTCGAACATCGATTTTATCAAGCATCACAAGACTCTTCGTGACATGGAGAAGGCGGGCATCATCCAGACCTTCGTCGGTCGCGGCGGCCATCGTTGCTACAGGGTCACTTCTGAGACGCTGAAGGCTGTGGAGAGTAACGGAGAGTTCAGGCCGGTGAAGATGACCGGGCTGACTGCGGATGAACTGTTCACGCGTTTCCGTAAGTATGTCGGCAACTTCAAGAACGATGTTTTTGACGCCGACCGCCTCTTGGAAGAGTTCGACACTATCGTGAACTACAACACCCATCTGTCATTCTGCCGGAAAGTGCTTGACTCGGTGCTTTACACTGACTGCTCGGACACGGAACGGCGCATGTTCTTCTACATGTGCCACCGCTACGTAACTTTCGGAAACAAGGCGGTGGACATCGATACTCTTGTCAATTTTACCGATTTCTTCGAGGACGACGGACGCCTCAGGAGGCATATAGCCAATGAATGCCTGCCTTTGCAACGCAACGGTTTGGTATGTTTCGCTAACGATGACGGATTCGTGGATACGAACTCCTTGTCTCTCTCGGAAGGGGTGAAGTCGGAGTTTTTCAACGAGGTGGTACTGTCGCCAGAGGAGTCCGTCAAGACCCGCGACATTATCAGTGCCGGTTCCATCCAGGAGAAGGAGCTTTTCTTCAACGAAGCGGAAAACGCCCAAGTGTCCCGTCTGGAAAACCTCCTTGACGGCGAGAACTTCAAGGAAGTCCAGAAACGCCTGTTCGCAACCGGAATGCGCAGGGGATTCAATGCTGTCTTCTATGGCGCTCCCGGCACCGGCAAGACTGCGAGCGTTTATGAACTCGCCCGCAGGAGCGGCCGCGACATATTCCGCGTGGACATGTCCAAACTCAAGAGCAAGTGGGTTGGGGACAGCGAGAAGGCGGTCAGGGGCGTCTTCAAGATGTACCGTTCCCTCTGCCATTCAGGCGAAAAGGCGCCCATCCTGCTTTTCAATGAAGCGGACGCCATCTTCACAAGGCGTATCGAAAATGTCGAGCAGAGCGTCGACCAGATGAACAACGCAATCCAGAACATCATCCTGGAGGAAATGGAGAACATCGACGGCATACTCATCGCCACGACCAATCTCCTCTCCAACCTTGACCCGGCCTTCGAGCGCCGCTTCATCTTCAAGGTGGAGTTCAGCGTTCCCGGCAAGGACTCCCGCGCCAAGATATGGAAGTCCATGATACCGAATCTATCGGAAGAAGATGCGGTCACGCTTGCCGACAGGTACACGTTCTCCGGAGGCAACATCGAAAACATCGCCAGGAAGAGTACGGTGGATTATGTCCTCTCCGGCAATGAGCCCACCTTGTCATCGCTTGACGGATATTGTAAGGAAGAGTTGCTGAACCGCAAGGCGAAGTGTACGAAAATCGGATTCTAGAAGAAAGAATATGAATCATATCGCGTATATATAGGCACTATGGCGAATATCAATGTTAATACGACTGAGTTAATTCAACTCCTCGACATTACTCCCGCCGACCACAACCTCATGCTGGTCGGCAAGCATGGTATCGGCAAGTCCGAGATCCTTACCGAGTACTATGCGAAGAAAGGCATGCCCGTGGTGGCTCTCTTCTTGGGCCAGATGAGCGACCCGGGCGACCTGATCGGCATTCCCAACAAGAACGAACAAACCGGCAAGACGGACTTCATGCCGCCTTACTGGTTCCCGCTGGACGGCAAGCCCATCGTCCTTTTCCTGGACGAGCTCAACCGAGCCCGTCCGGAGATTCTCCAGACCATCATGGACCTCGCGCTCAACCGCAAACTTGCCGGACGCAAACTCCCCGAAGGCAGCCGCATAATCAGTGCGGTGAACTCCGGTGACCAGTACCAGTTGACCGACCTGGATCCTGCCCTGGTAAGCCGTTTCAACATCGTGAACTTCCGCCCCACGGTACAGGAGTGGTTGCTCTGGGCCAGGAAGTCCGGTGTCGACAGCCGTGTCATCGACTTCATCCAGGAGAACCAGATTTGGCTGGACAAGGACCCCGACGCCAAGGAAGGTGAGGATACCGGCCTTGACAAGATCCCCGACCGCCGTGGCTGGAAACGCGTCTCGGACATCATCAGGCAGTCCGACGAGCTGAGCCCCCTGATCACGAAGGCCGTATCGGCGGTCGTGGGCCCCAAGGCGTCCAGTGCCTTTATGAGCAATGTGTCAAACCGCAGGATTGTTTCAGGCCGTGAAGTCATGCTCGACTTCCCCAAGGTCAAGGAGAAACTAGCGGGCTATGAGCTGCACCAGCTCTCCGTAGTCAACGACGGTATCTACCGTTTCCTTGAGGTGGAGAAGGTTCCCGCCAAGGACATGGACAAGGTCAGGAACAATCTCGAAGATTACTTCGGCTACCTGTCCAGGTCCAAGAAGGAAGCCGCCGCCCATTTCGCCAACATCTTCGTCCAGAAGACCTATCCCGAAGCCGTGGCTTTCATCGCCAGGGAGTGCCAGGTGCTGACGATGATGTTCATCTCGTACGTAAAGGGTATCAAGTAAATGAGAGACCGCATCACCACCATCCTTGAGCACTGGTTCATACAAGAGCCGGCGCTCTTTCAGGTAATCTGCACTCACGAGCTGGTGGCAAACCCGCACATGGCCTGTCCCATCCGCAGCGGCAAACGGCGCATCGAGTACAATCCCGATTATCTCAAGGAGATGACAGACCAGGGTTTGGACGAAGCCTTGCGGACCGAAGCCGTCCGTATCCTGCTCAAACACCCGTATGAGCGCAAGCCGGACGGGTGCAGCCAGCAGGCCATCTCCGTTGGATCCAACATCGTGGTCGGAGACAACTACAAGTATCACTGTTTCAAGGTTGAAAAGCCATCTGATTACGAACTGCCCGGCGGCATGGCTTACGAGTGGTATTCCCGGAAGATACAGTCCATGCTTCCTCCAGGGGGCTGTGGACAGGATAGCGACGGCTCGAACGACGACCGATTCGAGAGCGCTTCCGAAAGGAACCAGGACCTCTCCGAGTTGTGGGACGAGGACGATCTCACGGTGGCGATGATCAACGGCATCATCGAAGGATGCACTTCCTGGGGTTCGCTTGCCGGAGCATTTGCCGAGCAGCTGAAAGCGTCGACCAGGGCAAAGATCAACTGGCGCAACGTCTTCAGCGGCTTCAGGGCCAGTATCCTATCCTCCAAGCGCAAGCTTACCCGTATGCGTCCCAACCGCCGTACTGGATACGAGAACATGGGTTCTATCCGTCGCTTCGACACCAAGCTCCTTGTGGCGGTGGACGTGAGCGGCTCCATATCCAGCGAGAGCCTCAGCTACTTCTACGGTGTCATAAACAGTGCCTTCCGATATGGATTCGAATCCATCGACGTCATCCAGTTCGACTGCGGCGTCCGTGTGGTCCAGAGTCTCAGGAAGGTCATGCGCGAGGTGATCGCCATCGGCCGCGGCGGCACCAGTTTCCAGGAACCCATAGAGTATGCCGCCGACAACGACTATGACGGCTTGCTGATCCTGACGGACGGATATGCCCCGGAGCCCGTGATCCCGGAAAACATCCATTGCAAGATAATATGGGTATGCCAGGACAAGGACTGTTACGAAAAGCATCACCACTGGATGGAAAAGTCCGGCCGTGTCTGTACGATTGAACTGCGATGAATCTCTTCGAAAACAACAGACCCCCGTTTCCTTTGACGGATGAGCAGGTCATCCGCGAGGCGCTCAAGACGGTGACGGACTATGCCAACCGTTACGCCGGAGACACTTTCAGCGTCGAGCATTGCATCGACTATGCCGTCGCTTCGGTCAAGGATGTCTGGAGGAAAGCCAGGGGCTACGCTCCCCATCAGGCCTTGAAATGGGATGACCAGGATGAGATCGCACAACTGCTCCTCCGCATCAGGACGGATCTCCGTGCAAGGGCATACATCAAGGCGACCGAATGCTTGAAGAACCGGAAGATACTTGAGATCAACAAGATGACCGCCGAGGCCCTCATCACTTATGAGCTTCGCCGCAGGGGTATGAAGCACTTCTTCGAATGGCAGAAGCTTCGTGTCAAGGTGTCGATCAAGCTTGAATGTGGCCGCGCCATGACGTTCATCGTCAAGTACAAGGACATCCGTGAAGGGAAACTGTTGGATATCCTCGGTGAAATAATGGCGGTGGTTGAGCCTCTCAACAATACAGACACCAATATAACGGTATGGCCCCTCACCGGGTCGTGGAATAAATGGAACGGATGGAAAACATAGACTTCAAGGCGATAACCGCTGAAGCGGTGTCGAAGATCAGCAATATGCCCTTGAGCCTCAATGACAGGTATTGGAGCGGGCAGGAAATATGTGTCGACGTGTCTCCGGAGAAGGTCCGCACGCTGCTTCTGGACCGGGTATGGAACGAGGGTGTCAAACTGTTGAACGAACAGTATGAATGTCAGGAGCCACTGGCAATCGAGCGGGCCATCTGCGAACTCAAGCATAGGGGCGTGGTAAAGGACGGGATCGTATTCAAGAAAGAATCCTTTCGCCTTCAACTGGAAAATGGGAAATACAGGGCATATAAAAGCGGGGTGACTGGGCCTTTTTACGCTTGTCCCTGGCCGTCTTACGGCCGGTATAAGGTACTTGTCCCCGGGAGTATATTCGCCGGTTTCGTGCTAGATTTCGACGCAGGGATTCCGGAGATGGTCGCCCGCGTTCCCGAGATCATTGATACCATAAGGGCCAGGAAGTTGGAAGAGACCAGGAAGTCGATGGAACTGGAGCTTAAGCGCCAGGTCATCGAATCGCTTATCTCGCAGTACTTGAAGCCGTTGGGCCTGGAAGTGCGATATGAAATGAAGGAAGGGGACACGGTGAGCCTGGACATTTCGCAATCGCTGGCATCTCATCTGGAGATACCGTTCGATAAACTGGCGGACAAGTTCAAGGACACCACCGCCATCCTTTCCTCCCTAGAAGTCCAGCCTGTAGAGGAGGATGATTTCGATCACTATCCCGACTCATTCTTATTTGGCCAGATTTTCAGCAGGCGGTGAAAGAATCGCGTGCCGGTGTCGTATTATATGGAGGGATAAACAAACAACGCGTCATATATGTCAAAACTCACCGACTACATCGTCCGTATCTGTGCCGAGAATACATTGCACACCATGCGCTCTCACCCTTATCTTCAGTGGGCTCCGGAGGCATACTTGCTCCCTGGCATCCAGACGGCCTGGATACGCCCGTTCGCTCCAGGCTCTTGCGGCAGCACGCTGACGGCGGCCCAGCTCGACAAGAGCCTGGCCGCGGCCGGTGTGCCGGCCACGGCCATCAAGAGGTACGGCAAACTCAGGACGGTGGAACTGGAAAATATAGCGTTCGCCTACCGTGACAAAAGAACTAGGGACGGCGGTTACAAGCTTATGATATCTCCGTATATTCCTGGCAACGTTGAGTGCCGTCAGACCTTTGTCAACCCTACCGGTCCGTCGGACACCCTTGCGGCGTATATGCTGACCATAGACTCTTGTGTGCCTGCCGCTCGGGCGGCCTGTCTCGAAGCTTATCAAGTGGGCTTGCGGGAACGGAAGGTTCGTGAGATCAGGCGGGTGGCGTACGAGTGCCTCCGGAATCCCGAGTGAAAGAATTTAGTGGACAACGAGTATATAAAAGAAAAAATCATACTGTTATGAACGATTCTTCCATAAACTACTACCACATCTTACAACAGGCAGCCGCTGCCGACGTCACCCCCCTTCGTCAGTTCCTCCTTTCCAATCCATCGCAACCTCTGATCGCTACCGGGTCTGGCGGCGCCGAGACGGTAGCGGACTTCGCGGCGTTGCTCTACGGAGCCCGCGGTGGAGTCTCAGTGGCAGTTTCCCCTTACACCCTGAACTCGTATAGCGACGAAACCCTGAAGACTTCTAAGCTCCTCTTGGTCAGCAAAGGCGGACACAACAACGACATCGTCTTCGCGGCTAGGCGGGGCCTGACAATCAATCCGGAAGCCACGGCGAGCTTCACCCTCTATCGGGGGGATAGGAATGAAGTCAGGAAGCTCTTAGCCAAATCCGGTTCCTCCCTTTCTTTCGACCTGCCTGGGATCTCAGTGCACGACGGCTTCGTATCGTTGGGCACTCCGTTGGCATACTTCGCACTCCTTTGCCGGGTCTTCGACCCTTCATGCGACCTGTCGAAGTATCAGGAGCTTCCTGAGATTCCCTTCCGGCTGGAAAGGAACGACGGGACGGCCATCCCTGCGGAGGACTTCAAGGACGTGAAGAGCCTCGTCATCCTTCACGGGTCGTGGGGCCGTCCCGTAGCCGAAAACCTGGAAGGAAAGCTTGTTGAAAGCGGACTCTGCACGGCCGGAGTGTATGACTACAGGTCCCTATGCCACGGTCGTTTCATCTTCACTTCCAATCACTTGGAGGACTCTGCGGTCGTTATGCTTGTCTCTCCTAGGGAGCGCGACATAGTCGCCAGGACGCGGGCTTTCCTCCCGGCCTCGACGCGACTCGTCATCATCGAGACGGAGGCAGACGCACCCGAAGCTTCCCTTGATCTCCTCATCCGGTCCACTGAGTTCTTCTTCTCAATCTGTGAAGCCACTGGGACTGATTTCGAAAAGCCGAAGAACCCTGGCAAAATCGACAAAAGGGTACCCATGTGGGTCCCCTTTATGGCGGAGTTGAAGAAAAACGGTCCTCTGAAAATCGATTAGCCGGCGGGTTGGCCTTCCGCGTGGATCATCCCCTTGCTTGAGAGGTAACGGACGCTCTGAGCGGCTGCTTTCTGCGCCGCCTTCAGGGCGTCCTCTACAATATCCTCAGTCAGTTCCGCGAACTCCTTATTCACGTCTCCGAGTCGGGCGATGAACGTAGAGGTGGTCCAGTCCCCGGCGCCCTCCCAGTCGACGACCTTGTCGCAGGGAACCGGCGGGACGTGGACCCACGAGCCGCAGCGAAGCTTGAATCGGAGACCGTCCGGACCGAGCGTCTGGATGAACAGCTTGTCCGGAAACCTGTCCGTAAAGGATGCGTCCGGGATGTTTTCTCCGGAGAACTTGACAATATCGCTTACGGCTATTGCTTCCAGGTCGGCCTTACTCTCGATTTTCGAGGGTTCGAAGTACACCAGTGTGCCCTTCTCGCGGAGCGCCCCGGCGATGAGGCGGTGGCCCGCGGCCGGGTCGTCGAAGAAGTATATGCCGGGCGCCTCCTCGAGAGAATCGAGAAACGCCGGCGCCTCGTCGCGCGCACGCAGGAAGTGGCGCTTGGGGAATCGGCTGCCACCGGGCGAACTGGCGCGGAAGGTTATCTTCTTCCCGCCGTCTGCATCCCTCTTATGAGTGCAAAGCAGGATGGTCGTCCCTCCGCTGGGCGTGTTGGTCACATAGCGGCAGTCGCAGCCATATTTTGCCAGGTCAGCCGCGACCTTGTACCCTTCCGGGGAATCGTCCAGGCAGACCTGCGGCTGTCATAGAAAAAACCACCGGAACCAGTGTACAGGTCCGGTGGCTTAGTCGTGAGATGTCCTATGCAGCTATGCCGTAGTCTGCGAGGAATTCAGCTCCAAGAGCCTTCTTGAGAGCCTTGCGCGCCCTGCAGAGAAGGGTTGCCGCAGCGTCGGAAGTACATCCGATGAGCTCGGCCATCTTCTTGGGCTTCAGTCCATTCATCTGTAGGGAGATAATGAACTGATAGTTCTCGCTGAGAGAAGAGATGGCCGATTGGATTCTCTCCATGGCCTCGCTTGTCTCGACCTCGCCGTCGGTGGCAAATCCACCGTCCAATTGGTCAAAGAAACCGATGGTTTCCTCGTCCTTGTCACTGTGGGGAGGGTTGGGATGCACATAGGTGTCAAGCAACCTGTTGTGCTCCCTGAACGCGTCCCATTGGGCTCGCTTGGCAATCTTGCCCGCCCAAGTCTGAGGCTTCGCCTTGTTGGGGTCATACGACTCCTTGTACTTCAAAGCCTTGAGGACGCAGTCTTGGAACAAGTCCTCCAACTCTTGAGCAGAGAGGTCCTTACCTCCCGTCCTACCGTAGATTTCAACACTCCTCTTGATGGAGTCGAAAACCTCCTGATAGGGAACGTACTCACCGTTGACGGTGGTGAAAGCGGCATTGGTGCGTGTGTAGATGTCCTTCATAGCACGTTTGGATAGGTTTACTGCAAAACGAGCCCCTTGCAGTATGGGGCCGGTTCCTGTCCGGTGGTTCCGTCCGGGAAAGTAAAGTATTGTACACATGTGTGTGGAACCAAGTAAATCCGATCCTTACGTGAATGTCAAAGAACTACATTCTCACTCCCTTTTTGCGGGAATATTCAAATATGCAAAAATTATACCAAAACGACGGGTCGTTCGCTATCCTGCTCTTTTTATTGCGTCACCCGCCTTGGCGAGGATATCCTTTTCAGTGATACGGATCTCCTTGCAGCCCTTTCCCGCCCTGGAGGGCGCGTCGAACATAATGTCGCGCATAACCTTTTCTAGTACGCCTCTGAGGCCCCTTGCTCCAGTACCGAAGCCCAAAGCCTGCCCAGCCACGGTTTTGAGGGCGCCAGAGGTGAAGGAGAGCTTGATCCCGTCTTCGTGGAGAAGCTCCGTGAACTGTGCGACCAGCGAGTTCTGAGGCTCGGTTAGGATACGGACGAGAGCCGACTCGTCCAGAGGGTCCACGTGCGTGACGACAGGGAAACGTCCCACGAACTCAGGGATAAGTCCGAAGTCCCGCAGGTCCGTGGATGTCACGTCATTGAGGATACCGTCCATACAGGATTTGTCGTCGGTGGCGTTGAACCCTATCTTGGAGCAGCTACGGCCAGTGCGTTTGGCTATGATACTCTCAAGTCCGACGAAGGCTCCGGACAGTATGAAGAGTATGTTCTTTGTATCGACGTAGAGCAGCGGCTGCTCGGGGTGCTTGCGCCCGCCTGCGGGAGGGACTCCTACAAGGTCCCCTTCGACGATCTTGAGAAGGGACTGCTGCACGCCTTCTCCGGAGACGTCCCTGGTGATAGAAGGACCGGCTCCACGCTTGGCTATCTTGTCGCCCTCGTCGAGCATTACGATACCCATTTCCGCCTTCTTGATATCGTAGTTGCAGGCGCGGAGAAGACCCACGAGGCAATCTTCCACGTCGGAACCGACATAGCCGCTCTCCGTGATCTTGGTGCAGTCCTGTATGTAGCACGGCACGTCGAGGGCCTCTGCTATGGTTTTCACCATATGGGTCTTGCCGCAGCCCGTAGGACCCAGCAGGATGATGTTGGATTTGTCGATCCGCACGCCGTCGGCTCCTCTGCCAGCCTGGTAGCGGATACGCTTGTAGTGGTTGTATACGGCCACCGCTAGAGTTTTCTTGGCCTCCTCCTGGCCAATGACGTGCTGATCCAGGACGGCCTTGATCTCGTCTGGACGTGGAATGGAAAGGGGCTCCTGAGGCCTTGCCGTCGAAGGAGCGCAACTGGTATGATACGAACTCTTCATATTATATTCTACTTATGTCGATTGATAATCTTACATACGAGCGCCTAGGCGGCGTCGTCACGCAACCGTTTGCGCAGAAGGCAAACGGGTGCGTAAATACGTTTGGTGGGTATACCTTCGGCTTTGGCGAGCTCGTCCGAGTCGAGGCCGTTGATCATACCGTCTATAATACGGCTCTCACGCTTGGTTCTGGCCAGGCTCCGATAGTGCCGCTCCGTATCACTAGCGATAATCTCGGCGTCCGTCTCGACGCTTGATACGGGAACGACGCCCATAGGGCTGCCGCCGCGGCAGTTGTCGTCGTCCGCGTCGTCGTCGCCGAAGTTCTCGACCAACGGGTTGGAGGAGAAGATGGAACGGCGCCGTTTCTCCTTGGCGGCGGCGTCGCGCACCGCATTCTTGGCGATAATCCCCACCCAGGTGGACAACGCTCCACGACTCTCGTCGTACTTGTCGCGGTTCTCCCACGCTTTGATGAAAACGTCCTGAACGATATCGTCGAGGTCGTCATTGGAGAAAAGGCCGCTGAGGACCTTTCTAGAATAGTTTCTCACAGTTTGGTCGGCTAAGGACCAGATAAGCTTTTCGTTGATTTCAGTCATTCCGCTGGTTTTGAAGGTTATGAGTTTTGCGCAGTTTTCCCCTAAGCAGGGTATAGTTTACCCAGCTGACGTGTACCGATCTACGATACAACGGGAACGTATGAGGGTGAGTCAGTCCAGGCGCCTGGCCGTCGGCGCCCGCTGAAAAGAGGATAGAGGGAGGAAACAAACGCCCCTGAAGAGGGGCGGCGAAAAGTGGTTACTTGATAACTATCATTCTTTGCTTCATTTCGATTACAAAGGTATGTAAAAAAAATGAATTTTCCAAATTTTTTTGAAGGCCCTAAAGCCTAAACGACTGATAATCTGCGATGTAAGGCTTTACCAGATTTCGTACTTACTCGCTGGGGGAAGGGATTCCTCCCCGGTGGGACGCCAGTTGAGGCGACTGTAGTTGAACCTTGTCAGCTCGCTGTCAGCGTGCCGAGGGTCCATAAGCTCGGCCGCGGCCTCCTCCATGGGCTTGCCCGCTCGGAGGAGGTCGCCAAGACGTCTCGCGAAATCCCAAGCCTTGGCGTTTATCTCTTCTTCCTCCGCCTCGACGCCGTTGACCCAGGCCTCGGGTTCCTCTGAGATGAACATTCCGCTGAAGAATCCTTTCAAGCCGTGCTTGAAGGCATAGCTCGAGGCATAGCACCATATGCCGACGAGGTTCGGACGGTCGCGCAGCAACTCCGAGTCGGTGTTCTTGATGATTAGACCGTATCGCATATCGAAAAGGCCGTTGGGGCTGCCGTGGCCGAGGAGGAGGATGGGCTCGTCCTTAGGGGCTTCGGCAATGGCCTTGAGTATCTCCTTCCTCTGCTCCCAGGAGTCGAAGAGGGTGACGTTGTCAATGCCTTCATAGACGGCCGTGAGCATTTCGGTACTCGGGTCCTTGGGATGTACTACTATCATACTTGTTTTCCTATTTTATTTAATATATACCTTGCTTAGTCACATCCATATATACTATCAGTTCGATGGATCCTTACGCGGGTCGTAAGATTTTCCGAAATTTGTGCAAGATTATCGCTATATTCGCGTATATATGGACAAACACAACATCGTATATGAAACTCGCAGAAGCATTGAATCAGAGGGCTGACCTTCAGAAGAGGATTGCCCAAATCAGAGAGAGACTCGCCAACAACGTCAAGGTGCAAGAGGGTGACGACCCCATGGAGTCGCCCGACGACCTTTTCGTGGAGCTTGAGTATACGCTCAAGCAGCTCAAGGACCTTATAGTCCGTATCAACAAGACCAATCAGGAGACTGATTGGGAGGGTATGACCCTTACCGAAATGATTGCGGAGAAGGACATCCTCTCCATGCACCTTTCGGCGCTTAGGAATACCTTGGAGTCGGCGAGCATACGCAACGACCGTTACTCTCGTAACGAAATCAAGTTCGTCCGTACCGTTGACGTGGCCGAGCTGCAGAAGCAGACGGACCGTCTGTCAAAGGCCATCCGTGAGTTGGATACCAAGCTCCAACAAGCGAATTGGATGACGGAACTGCTATAATCGCCACGGACAGGGTGGGCACAACCTCTGGGCGAGAGGCTAAACCGTCACATCGATCCGGAGAATCCGGGCTGTTCTAAAACGGTATTGTCAAGCCCCGTACCGTGTACAAGCGTACTGTTTACAACGTACAAATTACTACCGCGTGTCGACTGTCCTGGCAGCCTCCCCCTCGGGGGAGGTTTTTTCTTTCCATTAAGGAACAAAGATAAACCCAGCTTGTGCCAAACCAGGTGGTAAAGCCACGGTGGATCATGTTTTTTACTGGTGATTACGTTATTGTCGCTAAATTAGAAGAAGTAATATCTTCCTCACTCCGTATATATACTTACTTCACAACAAAAAATATGAAGAAAGAAAGTTTGAACCGCGTCATCAAGTCTCCGACTCCTGTTAATGAGAAGGATGGATTGACGGTCTTCCTTGCAGGACCGATGAAGGGAGCCCCCAAGTGGCAGCGTACCGTTCCGAAACTCGCCGAGGAGCTAGGCATCTCCGGAGTCACATTCCTTAATCCATACCACTGTCAGCGTTGGGTCAGCTGGAAAGCACAGGTCGACTGGGAGTCCGCCGGTCTCCGGCTATGTGACATCGCCTTGTTCTGGATTCCCAATCAGGAGACGGAAGTGGTAGGGAGGGACTATGCCCAGACCACCAGGATGGAGCTTCTTGAGAATCTCGCACTCGGGAAACGGGTTATCCTCGGGATAGACACGGACATCCGGGCGGCGGACTATATGCGCTACAAGGCCCGTCATTATGGCGTCAAGCACATCCACAAGACCCTTGAGGGATGTCTCAAGGAGTTAAAGGAGGAAATATCCAAAGCGTAGCATGACTGGTTTTGTTGTATTTGTCTGGTTTCTGTGAAAGAATTCAAGGTCGGGGGAGTATACATTACCAAGACCATGACGAATATGACGAATACCAAAGACCGGATCTGTGAGATCCTCCGCGCGACTGAGCGCCCCGGCATCGAAGCCGTTATCAACTACCTCTTGACCTCGAGTTACTTCAAGCGTGGCTGCTATGGCCACCACAAGGAGTACGGAGGCCTTGCCCAACATTCGCTTGAGGTGTATGAGCATATGCTCTCGCACACAAGCGGTTACGCCGCCGACAGCATTGCTGTAGTGGGCTTGTTCCACGATCTCGGCAAGACCGCTCGGCGTGACGGCCGTGGTCACGGCCGCAGGTCCGTGGATATCCTTGACCGTTTGGGATTCGCGCTTACGGACGAGGAGCGCACCGCAATCGGACGCCATCACGACAGGTCCCTTGACCTTCTCACATGCCCCCTCCGTCGTCATCTGACTGCTGCGGACTGCTCCAGTACGGGGAGCTGGAAGCGTGCTCATCCCGAGCTCTGCCACCATCGTCATCATCATCACTATCATCACAATTCCATCAGCTAAACGATTGACTATGAATCAATACAATGATATCTTCTTCGATGCTCCGGTGACGGGGTTGATGGGCCTGATCGTCGGTGACACTTTGGGCAGCGTCTATGAGCACCACCGTACCAAGGACTATAACTTCCCTCTCTTCCCGGAAGGCTCCCATCCTACGGATGATACTATCGGAGCACTCTCCGTTGCCCGCTGGCTCTTGGGTGACAGGACCCGCGAGAACCTTATCAGCAGCATGGTCCAGCTTTGCAACAGCCATCCCCGCGCCGGCTTCAGCCATCGCTTCAAGGCGTGGCTCCGCTCGGAGGACCATCGTCCATACGGAGGCAATACCAACGGCAGCGCCATGCGTGTTGGCGCATGCGGCTGGGCTGCGCAGTCCCTCGAGGAAGCACTCGACCTCGCCAAGCGGAGCGCCGAGGTGAGCCACAACTCAGACGAGGGTATCCGCGGCGCCCAGGCGGTTGCCTCCGGTATCTATCTGGCCAGGACCGGTCACAACAAGGCCGAGATCAAGCGTTACGTGGAAGAGACCCTCGGATATGACTTCAGCACTCCCGTTGATGTAATACGCCGCACGGCAGACCACAGTTACAACTGTGATGTATCCATCCCGCAGGCATTTTGCTGCTGGCTCCAGTCGGAGACCTACGAAGAGACGGTCCGTAACGCCGTATCCCTCGCAACCGATGCCGACACCATCGCCGCCATTGCCGGCGCGCTCGCCGCGGCCACCCCAGGTATGGAGATTCCAAAGGAATGGGCCGACCTTGTATTCGGTATGCTTAAACCCGATCTCAAGGCCATCCTTGTGGATTTTGAGAACGCCTATGAAACTGAATGACCTTACCCCCGAACTCATTGCCAGCGGCCCCGTCCCTATGGGAGACCTGCTGAAGGATTCTCTTTATTACCCGGCCAGCCGTACTGACGGACGGCCTATCCGTTTATGCAACACCCTTTGGCGGAGCTTGGGAATCAATAGCTTTGTCTACTGCGACTTCGACGTGTCTGAGACGGAGTTCCTCCGGGACACTCGGACAGTACTGGGTTATCATGTACTCGGTCATCGCCACCTTAGCCGTGAAGAGTATATTCCATCGGACTGGCGTTTGGAAATGGTTTCATCCGAGGCTCGACCGGACCCTATGGCCCGTCATCAATACTGGGACTCTTTCCTTGGTATTACGGACGGTCCGGCCCATTTCGCCCATTGGGTTGTTTTTGAACGGAATGCCGGTCGGAACGAAGAACACGGCCCGGAACGCTTCTCCTTGTTGTTCGTCTGCGGCGAAGGACTTGCCACCTTTCAGCAACTTTACTGCAGTCGGGGTCTGGCCCCGAAAATGCTTTGTTTCATCCAGTGCTGGGGATTCGCCGGCAACTGGACCAACTTCACGGGCGTGGGAGAACCGTTTCACCAGACACTGCTCAAGTATCGCGAATGCGTTCCGGAATGGCTCTGCCTCGGTGACGCCTGGCATATTGACGGGGCTCAGAGGCTTCGTGGCCTTGACGATGTCGGAGTCACCTGTTGCGGTTACCATTCCGTCGATTACTTGAGGACCCGGTTCGCCGAGCCGGATCAAGTCTTCGGAGAACACGATAGGACGGCCTGGACTTTCCCGTTGGCGGACAGGAGATATGTCGCGGTCAGCATATGCCATCAGCTGACTCCGGTCCTATACGACATATCGGGATTCCAGGGCAACCTTGAAGCATTCCTGGATTACATCGTCATCCGGGATCCGAGCGGAAAACGGGACCGTAGGCAATGAATCAAGATGTATATGTGATATGGGAAAGAATGAAATAAATGTGACGGAGGTTGGCACTAACGTAATACGCAGCAACGACAACAATGTAGTGGAGGCAATTAAAAACGGAATAGCTGGTTACAACGGGATAAAAACCATCGCTGTCTTCTCAAACGGCACCCCGTTAATGGCACTGCAGGACTCGCATTACGCTTGCGTTCCTGTAGATGGCCATTGGAACGGGGTAGCTGAGAGGTCATTAGCCGTTATCAATATCAGTCTAGAAGCTGCTGCTTGGTTTGCCGGTCGTTTTCAGCAAACCAGTTTTATATATTCAAGGGTGTCGTACGACACTATTGAAACTGACTTTTATGAAAGGCAGGATACAACAAAACCGTACAATCGCAAAACTAACCCATATGTCATAAAGGAATCTGTCACGGGGGAGATTGATATATCCGGCGCTAAAGTAGAATTCTCTATTGTCGGCAAATTCTTTAGCTATGGGATAGGCTTTCCTGCTATCCGTTCCATAAACGAAACGATTTCCAAGAATTATACAGACGAGCTGATGAGGGGAGAGAAGTCGTTCTTCCATAATATGACCCTTGACGAGGAAATTGACTTTACAATGAATAGAGTTGGGCAATCACCATCCATTCATAGGGGACGCTTATACAAGGGACTTATCTAATGGGATAATCAGATCCACATTTTATGCGGTATTGTCGAGTCTAGCGGTGGTGAAAAAGTGTTGACCGCGAAGTCCCCATTCATGCTCTGCTATCGTCTTGCAGAAACACTCTTCACTCTCCATGTTACCGTAATCGGTATATACGGTCTCTTTGTAAGCATCGTAATCAAGGTGATATCCGCACTTGAGTGCCACCCTTCTCGAGGCATCGTTACCCACATAAACGAAGATGCGAATTTCGTCGTACCATCCCGTCTTGAAAGCGGCGTCTGTACTGTCCGAGTTTTTAAAAGGTAACGGTACTTGTGCCGATACGGAGTCTTTCTCAAAACTGAAGGAGATCGTCAAGGACAAAACTGAACCCATCTTGGTTGAACTATCCGCCGCAACGGAAACGGCGAAAGATCATTTTAGTAATGGGGAACGCCCTATCTACTATCTGCAAAAGGATAATATTTGAGAGTATTCAGTAGACATCGTCAACTCCTTCTGAAACGTCGATAATACAGGCTTTGCCGTTCTGATAGGCCTTTACGTGGAGGTCATCGATGACTTCGACACTGTCGTAGATACAGGGTACAATCGGGTCTCGAAAGCTGTGTCCCTCGCGGTAGAACCTTGATCCCAGGTCCATTGCTCCCCATTTCCCATCCTTCTTGACAGGCATGAGCAGGTATTCGTCATAGAAACAGTCTTCATAAAGCGGCGGAATGGCGACATTCAGGTTCGACGAGTTCCTAAGGAATCCTATCTTGTGTGTATCCAAATCGTAGAATGGAAGGAGCCTGTAACCATGCGCACAGGTCATGACCCTGATGCCTGGTTTCAGGACAGAAACTCCGTTTTCCCAGTTGTTCGTTTGAGCAGAAGCGGAAAACGAAATCGCCAGGAAGGCGATGATGAATACGGTAATGGCTGAGGTCCCTCTCATACAGTTTGTTTACGTCAATCTCACATGATACTTCCCAATACAATGTTATACATTAATGAGTCAAATCAGGAATGACGGATCTTATCAAAACAATCGCTCATGATTGCAAGATTCTCTCGAGTGAGCTTCGTGGCTTTCTTTGTTTTGCGGACATTGCCCTTGAAGTCGATATTAAAATAGACTTTGAACGGAGGAACCGTTGAAAAGGCCATGAATTCGTCGGGAGTATATTCGAGAAACTCGAACTCCGACTCGTCGTCGTTTGTTTTTGCGACGACAAACCTAAAATGGTCGGGGTCAGTGACGGCCTGTTTCCACTCAGTAAGAGTGGCGGCACCAAAGTAGACGTCCTGTCGTTTGGTCATCTTAATCTCGAAATACCATGTCTGACCGTCTTTGGTGGCTACTATGTCTGCGGGCTTGCTCACAACCTGAGCCTGAAAGCCCCTATTCTCAAGAAGTTTCACGAATTCGGCCTTAGCCGTTACGTCCGATTTTTTGTTAGCCATATCAATTCAATGTTATTGTTTTCCTAAAAATATACTGACCAATTCACGTTTCCTTTCTCTTTCTCGTTTTATATCGAGTTAAGAACCGCCACAAGTCGGTTATGGGGTGCTACAAAGCTTTGTCGAGGTAGGAGAGGATGATGTCGACGGCCTGGTCTTCGGTGAGACCGGTGACGTTGAGGGAGAGGT
>CAMJHW010000015.1 GCA_946405645.1 uncultured Bacteroidales bacterium | reverse complement strand
TCAACCCTACCGGCAATTTCGTGATCGGAGGCCCCGCCGGCGATACCGGCCTGACAGGCCGAAAGATTATCGTCGACACCTACGGCGGCAAGGGAGCGCACGGCGGCGGCGCCTTCTCGGGCAAAGACCCTTCGAAGGTCGACCGCAGCGCCGCCTATGCCGCGCGCTACATAGCCAAGAACATGGTGGCCGCCGGAGTGGCGGACGAGATGCTCGTGCAGCTGGCCTACGCCATCGGCGTGGCCGAGCCCGTCAGCATCTTCGTCAACAGCTACGGCACGGCCAAGGCTGGTCTGAGCGACGCCGAGATTGCCGAAGGCATATCCCGGCTCTTCGACCTCCGCCCTGCGGCCATCACCCGCAGATTCCAGCTCCTCAACCCTATCTACGAAGACACCGCGGCATACGGTCATTTCGGCAAGAAGCCTTTCACCCGCAAAGTGAAGCTCATGCGCGACCTCGGCGACGGCCTCGGCAGGCGCGAGGTAGAGCGCGAAATCCAGTTCTACGGCTGGGAGAAACTCGACTCCGTGGACCGCATCCGCGAAGCCTTCAATCTTTAAGTCGAGCTATGCCCAAGGCAAAAAGCAGGATACAGATCACTAACCGCCGCGCGTCGTTCGACTACGAGTTTCTCGAGACGTACGACGCCGGCATCGTGCTCGTCGGTACCGAGATCAAGTCCCTGAGGCTGGGCAAGGCTTCGCTTGCAGACTCATACTGCTACTTCGTGAACGGAGAGCTGTATGTGAAGGGGATGAACATCGCAGCTTATTTCTGGGCCTCCTGGAACGGCCACGAGCCGACGCGCGACCGCAAGCTCCTGCTCACCAAGCGCGAACTGCGCCATCTTGAGCAGGCGGTCAAGCAGAAGGGACTGACCATAGTGGCCGTCCGCGCATACATCGCCGACAACGGCTACGCCAAGCTGCGCATCGCCCTGGCAAAGGGAAAGAAGGAGTTCGACAAGCGCCAGACCATCAAGGAAAAGGACATTCGCCGCGAAATGGAGCGCAGTTAAGATATGCCCAAGAAACGGATGCCGATCATAGCGGAGCTTCCGGCTCCCGAGACCATCGACGAGGAAGCGCTCGCCGCGTCGCTGCGCGACGGCAGCGTCGACCTCGTCTGCGTACTCGGACCGACGGCTTCGGGCAAGACCCGCTATGCGGTATCGCTCGCCCGCCGGCTCGGCGCCGAGATCATCTCGGCCGATTCGCGCCAGGTCTATCGCGGGATGGACATCGGCACCGGCAAGGACCTCTCTGAGTACGGCGACGTTCCTTACCATCTCATCGACATCCAGCCCGCCGGGGCCAAGTACAACGTCTATGAATACCAGAAAGACTTCGTGAAAGTCTATCAGGATATCCGCAGCCGTGGCCGGGTGCCGCTGCTATGCGGAGGCACCGGCCTGTACATAGAGGCCGCCACTTGCGGTTACGATTTCGACAAGCGTTACCCGACGGTGGATCCGTCACTGTTCCCGCACAACACCTATTACATCGGTACGCTGGTCGACCGCGCGACGCGCAATGCGCGCATCGATGCGCGGCTTGACGCCCGCCTGGCCGAAGGCCTCGTGGACGAAGTCCGCGGCCTTCTGGACGCCGGCGTCCCCTCCGACACGCTGATCTATTACGGTCTGGAGTATAAATTCGTCACCCAGCACATCCTGGGCATCCTCACCTACGACGAGATGCGCTCCCTCCTGGCGAATGCCATCCACCAGTTCGCCAAACGCCAGATGACCTGGTTCCGCGGCATGGAACGCGACGGCCACGTCATCCACTGGACCGAAGTCTGATCAGTCCGAGTGGAGTTTCTGGCGGCGGGTTTCGGCGGAGTCGTGACCGAAGAGGAGGCGGGGACCTTCGATGCTGCGCCAGTAGTCCTCGTCGAAGTCGGGGTGGACGTAGGGGCCGTCGTGGTCTATGACGAAGGAAAGGTAAGTGATCTTGTAACCCTGTTCCAGAAACATTTTTTCATAGAATGTCTGGACGCCGTACAGGGCGTCGACGGTCTCCGCAGAAAGTAATGGACGGGGGGTCAGTTCCCCGGAGAGAGGAGCGGAGAGCGCCTCGCGCGGCGTGCCGTAGAGGTCCTCGGTGCAACCGAGGACACGAAGGCCGTTGCACGCCGCCACGGCGCGCGAGTACTGGTGCAGGAACATGCTGTCGGTCTTCAAATGGATTATCCCCCCGGGCTTCATGAACGAACGGTATCTCTCCAGGAAGAGGGGTGATGTCAGGCGGCTGTTCTCGCTGCGGAACTGCGGGTCGGAGAATGTAAGCCATATCTCCGACACCTCGTCGGCAGCGAAATACGCCGTGATGAACTCGATGCGCGTCCGCAGGAAAGCGACGTTGCCGAGTTTGTGCTCGGTGACGTATTTGGCGCCCTTCCACAGGCGGGCGCCCTTGATATCAACCCCGATGTAATTGCACTCTGGATGACGCTGCGCAAGGTCAATGGTATACTCCCCTTTCCCGCACCCCAGCTCAAGGACAATTGGACGCGGGGCATCGAACATAGTTTCGTTCCAGTGCCCCTTGACCGCATGGTCCCTAAGATGAAAGAATCCGTCGGCCAGCACCTCCTCGGCGGAAGGCTGGAGAAGGCAGCGGAAAGTCTCGTTCTCGGCGAATTTCCTGAGTTTACCGTGTCCCATCTGGCAAATGCTTCTTGCAGACGACGCCGAGCCCCCTGAGCCCGGGGACCTCGGCTCCTGAATTGACCAGCACGTTCATCTCCCAAACGCCATACTCCACCGGGACGAGTCCCGTCCTGTAAGGCTTGACGTACTGGCTTGAAAAGAAATTGGATCCCGGACTCTCGTCGAACACCCCGAAGTACACAGTTTCCCGGAACCTCTGTCCCGACGGAGCTATCCATGTGACCATCAGGGAGAAATCCTTGGCATGAGTGAACTTCAGCCTGTTGGCGTCGATACGGGAATAGAAGGAGATGTCGTATGTCGCAAGCGAATCCGATAGGTCCAGGGTATAGCGGTACAGTCCGTTGACCTCCCGCTTGTCCACGCCGACGAACTGCTCCACCGAAGTCGGACGGGAGCAGGACACGCCTGCGGCCGACAACACCGCAAGCATCAGGCATAGGACAAGTTTGGGGCGGACTCTCATCATTGATTCTTCGGCTTCTTCCCTCCGTTGTTCTTCTGGCCGCCGTTCTTGCGCTGGCCGCGGCGGCGCTTGGAGCGCTTGCGCTCGGGGTTGTCGAAACGCGTGATGCTGTCGTCACCCACAGCGGTGATGAACTCTGGCATATAGGGCTCCGGCTCGCTCTGAAGCGACTCGGGCTTGATGCCGTTGCGGTTCATCTTGATGATCTCCATCACTTCGGAAGCATCGAGGGCATAGACATTGGCCAGGGACCCCTTTTCGTACGAGAAATACATTATCTCCTTGAGGATGTCCGTCTTGACCAGGTATGCCAGTCCGTCCTCGAACTCAAGCGGTTCGCTGACCTTGGGTATGCGCGACTGCGCATCGAGATAGGTCGCAACTTCGTAATTCAGGCAGCACTTTAGCTTGCCGCACTGCCCCGCAAGCTTCTGCGGGTTAAGGGAAAGGTCCTGGCAACGCGCGGCGGAAGTGGTAATGGACTGGAAGTTCGTGATGTAGTTGGCGCAGCAGAGCTCGCGGCCGCACACGCCCAGGCCGCCGATGAGGCCGGCCTCCTGGCGTGCGCCGATCTGCTTCATCTCTATACGGATACGGAACTCCTCGGCGAACACCTTGATCAGCTGGCGGAAATCCACGCGGCCGTCGGCGATATAGTAGAAGATGGCCTTGGAGCCGTCCCCCTGGAACTCTACGTCGCCGATCTTCATCTCAAGGCCCATCTCGGCGGCGATGCGCCTGGCCTTGATCATGGTATCCTGCTCCCTGGCTATGGCTTCCTGCCACTTTACGATATCGTTCTGGCGGGCCTTGCGATAGATCTTCTTGAACTCGGTGGTCTCGGGATTGATGCCCTTGCAGCGCATCTGGCGCGCCACTACAGGACCCTCGAGAGTCACGATGCCGAGGTCGTGGCCGTTGGTGGCCTCGACTATCACCATGTCCCCTATCTTGACGTTCTGTCCGGAGGCATTGACATAGATGCCCTTGCGCGTATTCTTGAAACGGACCTCAAAGTATCCGTTGTACTCGCTCTGGGACACGCCGTCCAGCCAGTTGTAGTCCTTGAGCTTGCAGCAACCCTGGCGGTAGTTGCACACTACGTCTCCGGTTTCAGGATCGGAGGATGTGGTGCAGCCGCGGTTGCAGTCGAAGTACAAGGATTCGTTATTGGTATTGTCGTCCATATTCAAATCAGCATATATAGTCTGTCGACCATGTCGCAGAAAAGGATTTTCAAGTTTATGTTGCGTTCAATCAGCATCAAGGCGTTGTCCAGCAAAGGAAGCGCCTTGCGCGGGAAGTTCTTGCGGCAGCGCGAGGAATAGTCCGCGAACGCTTCCGCGTCGGCGGGAGAGACTCCCGCGATGCCATCCAGCCCTTGCTGGAGCATGAATATCTTTCTCAGGGCCTCGGCCGCATAGCGGCAAAAGGCCTTGGCCCGCTCGCGCGAAGGCAGGGCGGCCAGCTGCTCGCCCACATCCTGGGCGGCAAGGAGGTCCCGGGCGAGCAGCGCATCCATCAAGGATGCGAACAGCGCCGCCTCGGTACCGGCCTCTCCGCTCTCGGAGAGGTAGGCAAGCGCGCGTCCCACACTGCCGCCGGCCACTTCGGCGACCGCTTCGGCCTGCTCCGCCGGCTTCCCGAAGCGGTCCTCCAGAACGCCGGCGACCTCCTCCTTGGAGAGAGGAAGGACGCGTATGCCCTGACAGCGCGACGAGATGGTGCTCAGCACCTTCTCAGGCGCGTGGGTAATGAAGATGAACTGAGTCATCTCCGGCGGCTCCTCGATGCTTTTCAGCAAACGGTTCGCCGTATCTTTGTTCATCTTCTCGGGCAGGTACACCACGATGGCGCGGTATCCGCCCTCGAGGGAATGGAATGCGAGCTTGTCGAGGATGAACTTCGCTTCAGCGATGGCTATCACGGAAGACTTGCCCTCGATGCCAAGCGCCTCGTTCAGCTCGTTCTCAAGGAAATAAGGATTCTTCCCGACCAGCTCGCGCCAGAAAGGAAGATACGACTCCGAGGTGGGCTTGTCCGTCGACACCTTCGAGCCTTTGGTCACGGGAAAGATGAAATGCACGTCGGGATGGATCAGACGCCCGACCTTCTGCGAACCGGTCAGGCACTCCAGGAAACCGAGGGCGAGCAGAAGCGCCCCGCACCCGTCGTTCTCATAGAACATAAGCGCGTGCGGTACCCGGCCGCTGCCGGCCATTCCGGCAAGCGCCCTCTTGACATCAGCGTTTCCTATGACCTGGTCGAATATCATCTGTTCCTGTCTGCCGTAAAACTGGCGAGCTCCGCCAGATAATCCACCGCGGGGCCTGCGGGAAGTTCGGAAAGACTTTGCACAGCCTTTCCCGAGTACTCCGCAAGGCGCTCCTGCGCATAAGCTATACCGTCATTCTCCATGACGAAATCCATCAGCTGCCCGGCATATTCCGGATGATCCGTCACGCTGCGGACCATCTCCCGAATCTCTTCCTGCCTGGCCTTGTCCACCTTGCCCAGCGCTCCGAGCAGCGGTAAAGTGATCTTCCTCTCCCTGATGTCCACCCCGACGGGCTTGCCGATGTCACAGCCGGCATAGTCGAGAATGTCGTCCTTGATCTGGAAAGCGAAGCCGATATTCTTCGCATACTCGCCCGCAATCCGGCGGTATCCGTCGGGAGCTTGAACCGAGATGGCGGCGGAAATGCACGCCGTCTCGAAAAGCGTTCCGGTCTTGGACCGGATGATACGGAGATAATCCCCTTCGGTAGTGTCTCCGCTTGCGGCCTTCTGGAGCTGGAACATCTCGCCTTCTGCGAGAAGGGAAAGGGTCCCGGCGAAAAGCCTCAAGACTTCCATCTCGGAAGCGCTGTCGCCCAGGACAAGGTCCACGGCCTTTACCAGCCAATAATCTCCGAGAAGCACGGAATTGCTCGGTCCGAGGATGGAGGCTACCGTAGGAGCTCCCCTGCGGACCTTGCTCCCGTCAGCGACGTCATCGTGAAGAAGCGTAGCGTTGTGGAGGAGCTCGGTAGCTGCAGCATAGCGGATGCTCTCCTCTGTCACACGGCCGTCTCCGCAGGCCTTGGCCATAAGCAGGGACAGTAGCGGCCTGAGTTGCTTGCCGCCGTGCTCCAGAACATAGGCATTGACATTGTTCAGGAGCTCGATGTCGCTGTCAAGCGTGCTCCGGATGAGAGATTTCATCCGGGACCAATCCTCGCCAAGGTACTCCAGCAACACCTTCCTGTCCATATCACGCAATGCAGGACAAAAACTCCTCTATCGTCTCCGGGAAGGAGATGAGCCTCCGCGAAGGCATGTCCAGCATGCCTGTCTCGACATAATGGTCGAGCAGGGTCTTCAGCGGCTCGTAGAATCCCTCGAAATTGAAAGCGACGATCCTGCCGGTATACCGGCCGATCTTGGCCAGCGTCAGGGTCTCGACCAGTTCGTCGAGAGTGCCGATGCCGCCGGGAAGGGCGACGGCCAGGCAAGTGCCCGCCCGCATGGCTTCCTTGCGTTCGGCCATTGTCTCCGTCCACGCGAGAGTGGAGACGTCCTTGTACTCGACGCCTTTCATGAAGACAGGGACGATGCCCGCATGCTCCATACCGAGCCTGCGGGCCTCGTCCGCTATGACTTTCATCGTCCCTTTGACCGTACCGCCTGACACCATGCCGTATCCGCAGCCATACAATGCTCGGACGACATCTCTGGCGAGGTCGTTGAATCTGTCATCAATGTCGAAACTCGCCGAGCAGAAAACAACAGCTTTCTTCTCAGGCATAGTCCCTTAGAACAGGAGAGCGACGGAAAGGGTGATACCGTTGAAGTTGCGGAGCTTATCCCCGTCGACGATCTTGTTGACATCGCCCTTGACGGAGCCCATATTCCAGAAATACTTCACAGAAGCCTGGACATGCTGGAAAAGCTCGACGCCGCCACCGACTGCGACACCGTACTCGGTCTTGTCCCAAGAAAGATTCTCGATGGGGTCCTTCTCCTTGTCCCAGCCCTGATCCTTGAGATTATATCCGATGAAAGGCTCAGCGAGACCGTAGATGCGAATGAAGTCGCGGCCGATGCCGACCTGACCCTCGAGGCCGAACTCGATGAAACCGACCTTCATGTCGTATTTGTCATTGCCCGAGCCGATCTGATCGACGGAGGTGCCCTTGACCTTGTAGATCAGTTCCGGCTGGAGACGGAGGCCTTCCATGACCGGGAAGTTGGCCACGAAGCCGACGTGATACTGGTCGAATGCGCCGATGTCACTGCCCTTGAGGGTGCTGTTGGGGCCGGTAATGCCGGCGACGACGCCGATCTGCTGTGCGGAAGCGCTGATCGCGATGAGAGCGACAACGACAACTAAGAAAATTCTTTTCATGATTTAAAAGGTTTATGTGGCTAAAGTAATGAATCGAGGATGGCGGTGATATCCTGCTTGGGGACAGCACCCACGAGACGGTTCACCATCTCGCCGCCCTTGAAGAAAAGGAGGGTGGGGATGTTGCGGATGCGGAACTGCATGGCGACCTCGTCGGCGTCATCGACGTTGCACTTGGCCACGACTACGCGCCCTTCGTACTCGCTCTCCACTGCATCGACCGTGGGGGCAAGCATGCGGCAGGGGCCGCACCAGGAAGCCCAGAAATCGATCATGACGGGCTTGTCGCCGGCAAGGATATCGGAGATATTGGTATTGGTAATGACTTGTGACATAAATAAACATTTTTCGGACTGGCGGTCCGAGATTATACTTATAAAATTACAACCACAAATATAAAAATTTATGGTTGTAATCCAAAATCATGAATATTATGACAGTAGGGTCAGAGCGCCTGCTCTATGTTCCATACATAGGCGCGAAGGCCAAGGTCGTGATACTCGGCATCCTTCGCACGGAGACCCTCCATGATGGGATCCACCTTGGAATCGTCCACGATGGTCAGTACGGCGAAGTTCATCTCGGGCCACGCATGGCTGCCCAGATGAGGGATGCCGTCAACGCCACCCCTTCCCTGTATGTCCTGCCAGGCAGTATAGCCCCTCTGGCCATTGGCCTCAAGGACCTCGACGATCTCCTCGTTATAGGCCTGGTTGTATGCTACGAATATCGCTTTCATCTTGCTTTCTTTTTACGGTTTTCCTGCCTGACGGCGAATACGCAATAGATGGTGGGGATGAGCACAAGGGTCACGAGGGTCGAAATCGACAGGCCCCAGCACACCGTGACGCCGAGAGAACGCCACATCTCGGAACCCTCTCCCCTGCCGAGCGCCATAGGCAGCATGCCGAGCACGGTGGTGAGGGTGGTCATAAGGATAGGACGCAGACGGCTGCGAGCCGCAGTGACGGAAGCCTCGACGGCACTCATGCCGCGCTCACGGCAAAGGATCGTGTAATCAATAAGGACGATACCGTTCTTCACCACTATACCCAGGAGGATGATTATACCCACCATAGCCATAACGCCGAGTGCAGCGCCGCTGGCCCAGAGGCCGAGCAGCACGCCAACGAAGGCGAACGGCACCGAGAACATGATCACGAACGGACTCATGAACGATTCGAACTGGGAAGCCATGACCATATAGACCAGGATGATGATCAGGATGATGATCAGGAACATGTCCCCGAACATTTCCTGCTGGTCCTCATAATCACCGGCGACCACAGTGGTAAGCTCGGAAGGAATATCTTCCGTATTGATGACATTCTGGGCGACTTCGACGGCACGGCTGAGAGGAACCTTGCGGGCGACGATGCCCGTGACGGTGATGACGCGCTCGCGGTCCTTGCGTTCAATGGTAGGAGGGACCCTGGACTCCACGACGTTTCCGAGGTCCTTCATACGGACCGGACGTCCGGCGGCATTGTAAACTATGATGTTCTCCATGTCCTCGATGCTGGTACGGAACTCGGGAGCATAACGGACGCGGATATTGTATTCCTCACCGTCCTCGCGGTAGAACGAGCCGACCGAACCGCTCATGGCCGAACTGAATGCCGCACCGGCGGTAGTTGAGCTCAGTCCGTTGAGGGCCAGCTTGGTACGGTCGAAATCCATCTGGAACTCGGGAGTGTATTCGTCGCGGCTGACGGTGACCTGTGCAAAGGAAGGATCGGCAAGCAAACGCTCCTTGATGGCCTGCGCTACACGGTCCGTGGTCTCGAAGTCATAGCCGTAGATCTCCACGTCGATGGACGACGCGCCGCCCATTCCCATTCCTTCGCTGACCATGCCCTTCTTTACTTCTGGATACATGGCAAGGTCGGCACGGATGATATCCGCGATCTCCGCCGTACTGCGGTCACGGTCTTCCATGCTTCCAAGGTTGATGTTCATCGACATCACGTTGGCGCCGTTGGACCGCATGCTGGCGAAGGTATTGCTGGCATCGGCCTGGCCGTAGGTGAAACTGCAGCGGACGATCTCCGGAACCTGCTCGACTATCTGGTTGTAGAGCCTGCGGGCAAACTCGCCCGTCACCTCCTGCGAGGTTCCGGCCGGGAGCTCGACGTTCACAGTCAGACGGCCCTGGTCGGACTGAGGGAAGAACTCGGTCTCAAGACCCGGCAGGAACAGCACCAGCGAAAGCGCGAAAACACCCAGCGCGCCGAAAATGACGGTCTTGCGATGTGTGGTAGCCCAGCCGATAAGGCGCGCATAGCCACGGGAAATGGCATCAAGGCCCTTATTGATGGGGCCGAAGATGGCATTGTGGAGCTTTCCGGTCTTGGGACCGGCCTTGAGCATACGCGAACACATCATCGGAACCAGCGTCAGGGCGGCGGTAGTCGAGACTATCATGATGATGCTGACAATCCATCCGAGCTGCTTGAACATGATGCCTGCCATACCGCTCATCATGGTAAGGGGCAGGAACACGCAGAGCATGGTCAAAGTGGATGCAATGACGGAGATGGCGACTTCGGACGTCGCATGTACTGCGGCCTCCTTGGGTTTCTCTCCGCGCTCCAGATGGGTGGAGATGTTCTCGAGGACGACGATGGCATCATCCACGACCATACCGATGGCTATCGACAGAGCGGACATCGAGATGATGTTCAAGGTATTGCCCGTAGCGAACAGGTACACCAGCGAAGCGAGGAGCGCGATAGGGATGGAGAGGACGATGATGAAGGTAGCCCTCCACCTGCCCAGGAAGACGAACACCACGAGCATGACCACGAGGAAGATGATAAGGATGGTCTCCTTCAGCGTGTTGATCGTGTTGATGATGTTGTCGGAAGAGTCGACGACAGTGGTGATCTCGATATCGGAAGGAAGGTCTTTCTCGATGACCTTCAACTGCTTCTTGATGTTCTTGATCACATTCACGGTATTGGCGCCGGACTGCTTCTGGATGACTATCTGGGCGGAGCGCACTCCATTGGTATAGGACTCCATCTCTTTCTCCTGCCTGCCGTCCCGCACGGTGGCGACGTCACGCAGGTAGATGATGCGACCGTTCACCGAACCGAGGACGATATCCAGGAGTTCGGAAGGATCCTTGAACTCTTTCTGCACGCGCAGAGAGTACACGTCGGAACCGATATCGATGCTTCCCGAAGGGAGATTGCGGTTCTCCGACGCTATGATGGATGATATGGTACTGACCGACAAGCCGTAAGCCTGAAGCTTATTGGGGTCGCAATAGACCTGGATCTCGCGGGTCGGAGCGCCGGACACGGAGATGGTACCCACGCCGGACACTCGGGCGAGCGGAGTCGCGAGACGGTCGTCAAGGATTTTATCAAGTCCCGGGAGACTCTCGTCGGCAGTCGCGGAAAGGATCATGATGGGCATGTCGTCCGCGCTGAACTTGAAGATGACCGGGACGGTGGCTCCATCCGGCAGGACGGAATTCACCATGTCGAGCTTGTCGCGGACATTGTTAGTGGCCTCGTCGATGTCGATTCCATAACGGAACTCCAACATGAGGAGCGAAGTGTTCTCACGGGAAGTCGAAGTCAGGCTCTTGAGATCGCTTACGCCGTTCAAGGCGTTCTCCAACACCTTCGTCAGGTTGGTCTCGATGTCGGCTGCGCTGGCTCCCTGGTACGAGGACATCACCATGATGGTGTTGGCGTCGAACTCCGGGAACTGCGCAATCGACGTCTTCACCAGCGAGAAGATGCCGAAGATCATGAATGCGATGAAGACCAGCGCCGTCGTGACGGGGTGGTTCACCGATGATCTGTAGATGCTCATATCGGTGCCTCCGTTAGTTGATGACGTTCACCTCGGCGCCGTTGCGCAATGCGGTATGGCCCTTGGTTACGATTCTCTCGCCCTCGGCGAGACCTTCGAGTATCTCATAGTCCGAACCGGTATGGCGGCCGAGGGTCACGATGCGGCTGGTGACGGTATTGTCGCCGTTGACCACGAACACGGATTTCTGGCCCGAGCCCTGCTGCTTGACGATGGCGATGTCGGGAACCACGATGCTGTGATTAACGGCGAAAGTGACTTTCGCGCGGGCGAACATGCCGGGACGGAGGGCCCTGTCGCCGTTCTGGACGACGACCTCGGCGGTAAAGGTATGCGAAGCCGGGTCGATGACGGGGTAGATGCGGTTGACCTTTCCGACGAAAGTGCGGCCGGGAAGGGCATCCGCGGTGATGTCAACGCTGTCACCCCTCTTGACCTTGGAATAGTCCGTCTCGGACATAGCCACAAGGAGTTTCACGGGAGTGATCTGCTGGACGACATAGATGGGCGAAGACATGGCATACATGTCGCCGACATCATAGTTCCTTGCAGTGATGACACCGGTCAGCGGCGAGCGGAGGATGGTATTCTCGACAAGATTCTGGTACTGGGAATTGCTGACGTTGTAGGAAAGCTGCATGGCCTCGTAGTCCGACTTGGAGAGGGCTCCGGCCTCGTAAAGTTCCTTGAGGCGGGAGAGCTCCATCGCATCGTTGTCGAGCTTGAGCTTGGTCTGCTCGAGGCTGGTCTGGTCCATCTCGGCGAGGATCTGGCCCTTGGCCACGAAATCGCCCACCTCGACGTTGATCTTCTTGATCCTGGATCCGGCTTGAGGCACGACATTGTTGACGGCATAGGCCTGGACAGTGGTGGAGTAGGTCTCGTCCTGAGGGACGTCGCGGTACTCCGTGACGGCTACCTCGACGTTGGTCGGAGCATTGGGGTCCGGGGCCATCATCATCGGACCGCCCGGGGAAGAAGCGGCTCCTTCTTTCCTGCTGCCGCAGGATATGGCAAGCAGCGCCGTCGCGGCGCACAATAAGAATCTTACACTCGTTTTCATATTTCGTTCTTTTGTTTTCAGGTTATTCCTCGAAGTCGTTTCCAAGGGTCTGCTCAAGGCTGGCCTTGGCGGTGATGAAGCTGTAAATGGCCTGCGACTGGGCCAGCTGGGCCTGGGTAAGGGCCAGCTGCGCATCATTGAGCTCAGTGATGGTGCTCCGCCCGAGATTGTATGACTTGGCGGCGATGTCATATGCCTTGCGCGCCGTTTCCACACCCGCTCCTGCGGCGTCGAAATTCTTCATTGCGGTCTCCATCTGGTTCAGGTACTGGCGGATGGCGACCTTGAGCTGCCTCTCGGTATTTTCGGCCTGGAGGACCAGCTGCTCGTGCTGGTTGCGGGCTTGCTTTACGGCATTGCTCCGGCGTCCTCCCGCGAAGATAGGGATGGACAGGCTCAGACCGGCGGCGCTATACGGCGACCAGTTGTACTCCTTGAACACGAAGTCGTTGGTCATGGCGTTCAGGCTGTAGGAGAATGAGAGGGCGAGGCTGGGAAGCGAAGCGTACTGCTGCATCTTGACGGTATTGGCAAGCTCTTCGGCCTGGATGGCGAGCTGACGCAACGTGGAGTTGTTCTCCAGTGTAACGTCGTCATTGTCGTGGATGTCACGGAACATGGTAAGGGAATAGTCCTTGAGCGAGCCGGCCACATCGATATCCTCGTCGAGGTCGATGCCCATGACTGCCTTGAGCTGCCAGAGCCCGAGCACCACGGAATTCTCCGCATCATAGACGTTGGGGATGGCATTCTGGACCGTGGACTTGGCGCGCTGGTATTCCAGTTCGGAAGCCTTGTCGACATTGTATTTCTTCTCCGTCTGCTGGAAATTGTCAAGGGCGTTCTCGTACACCTCCTTATAGACATTGAAAGCTTCCTTGGCCAAAAGGACGCCGTAGAAAGCCTGTTTCACCTGAGTGACGGTTTCCAGACGCGAGGAACGGGCACGCTCGACAGCCAGCTCTACGTCCTGTCCGGAGATCTTGAGGCTCTTCCAGAGCTGGGCGTTCACCAAGGGCATTGAAGCCTGGATGCCGGTCGAGAAGGTATTCCAACGTCCGACCTCGATGCCACCACCCTTGGAAGCTCCGCCGCCACCCGCTTTGGTTTCTGCTTCACCGTTACCGGCATCACCGGCACCGGCACCTCCGCCGCCGAAAGCCCCGATGTCGAAGTCCATGTACATGACCTGTTTCTTGATGGTGCGGGAATAGGATCCGGAACCGTCCACCTGTGGAAAGAGCGATGCGTATGTACCTTTGCGGGCATACTCGGCCCGCTCGATATCCTTGTCCGCCACGCGGACGGCGATATTCTCGCTCAAAGCGATACGTATAGCCTGGTCTAGTGAGAGAACGGTCGGCGCCTGGACATCATCCTGCCCAAAGGCTCCGGAAGGGAAAAAGACAATTCCGCAGAACAGAGCCAATATAGAAAGTTTCTTCATGCCATTCAATTGATTAATCAGCAGTTTAAGTCAAAAACAAGCCGCAAATATCATTCCATTTGCGGCAGTTGTCATCCATTTTATTAAAAAAATTTAAAATATCTTTTATCTAAGGGGTCTGGCGTAATGCGTGGGCTCCTTTTTGGCAGGCTTGACAGGCTCCGGCTTCACAGCCCTGGCCGGAATGCGCTTGGAATAGGCATATACCAGGATAGCGATGCCGGCAAGCACGAACGGTATCGAGAGGAGCTGCCCCATATTGAAGGCCATACCCTCTTCGAAGCCAACCTGCGGCTCCTTGATGAATTCGATGAGGAAACGCATGCCGAAGCAGCCGACCAGGAACGCGCCGAAGAAAAATCCCCTCGGAAGACGGTCGAGCTTCTTCCAGTAGAGGCCGATAAGGATCAGCCCGAGAATAAGGTAGGATCCTGCCTCGTACAACTGCGTGGGATGCTTGGGCTCAGTCTCACCGTTGCGGTCGAAGATGAATCCCCAGGGCAGCGAGGTGACGTCGCCGTAGATTTCGGAATTGAAGAGGTTGCCGAGGCGGATGAAACACCCTGCAAAAGCGACGGCTATGCATAGATGGTCCATGATCCAGAGATAGTCGAACCCTTCCTTACGGCCGTAATGGCGGGCAAACCACCACATGGCCAGGATCAGCGCGATAGCGCCTCCATGGCTTGCGAGCCCGCCCTTCCAAGGCTGGAATATCTCCCAGAAGCCCTTCCAGCTGCCAAGATAATAGTCCGGCTGATAGAAGAGGCAATGGCCCAGACGGGCGCCCACTATCGTTGCGATGAGAAGCGTATATAACAAAGGATCCAGAAGTCTCTCCGAGACTCCTTCACGCTTGAAAAACCACTTGAAGATATACCACCCGAGGATGAACCCGGAGATGAAAAGGAGCGAATACCACCTGATCCCAAGGTTTCCTATATGGAATATGACCGGGTCCACGTTCCAGTGGACATACAACAACTCGAACATAGATGCAAATATAAGCATTAATTCGCTAACAGCGAATAATCCGTGTCAGGAGATGTCCTGAACGTGGTGACATACCACGCGCCGTCGCGCTCGGTCCGGGCGGAAACAGCCCGGCCCCTGGCGCCTCCGGCGCGCGTCACTACCACCGGGGCGGCAGTGCGTATCCGACAAATGCCGCCCTTCAGGGAACGGATGGACGCCCCTTTCAAACGGCCGTCCCTCCATTCCATACCGACCGTGAACGCGCCGCGCGCCTGCAGGCCCTTGACGTTTCCATCCGCCCATGCAGACGGAAGGGCGGGCAGCAGATGCAATTCGCCGTTCTGGCTCTGAAGAAGCATCTCGGCAACCCCGGCTATACCACCGAAATTACCGTCAATCTGGAAAGGAGGATGGTTGTCGAACAGATTGGGCAGAGTGGACTTGCTCAGAAGTTCCCTATACATAAGATAGGAGCGATCGCCGTCCAGCAGCCTGGCCCAGAAGTTGACCTTCCACGCCTTGCTCCAGCCAGTGCCGCCGTCTCCTCTGATTTCCAAAGTCTTGCGTGCCGCAGCAGCAAGTTCCGGAGTACTCAGCGGTGATATCTGGCGCCCGGGATACAAGGCGAACAGATGAGAGACATGACGATGCTGGGGATCGTCGTCGTCCCAGTCCTTGTACCATTCGACGAGATTGCCCTTGGCTCCGATCCGGAGAGGATGCAGCCGGGCACGGACATCTCTCCATATCCCGCGCTGGCGTTCGTCCGTTTCGAGGATCTCGCTGGCTTCGATGCAAGCGGTCAAGAGGTCCCAGGACAATTCCAGGTCCATAGCTGAACCGATGGTCACTACGCCCTTCACTCCGTTTTCGTCGATAAAAGCGTTCTCCGGAGAAGTGGAAGGCGCGGTGATGAACTCGCCGTCGCGCTCCACGAGCCAGTCGAGGAGGAAAGTCGCAGCTCCTTTCATCAGCGGATACGCAGTATCGCGCAGGAAATCCTTGTCAAGAGTGAAGCGATAATGCTCGAACAGATGCTGGCACAACCAGGCCCCGCCCATCGCCCAGTTCGCCCACATCGGGTCGCCTTCCTTCTCCCCCACGGGATTGGCCGAAGCCCAGATGTCGGAATTGTGATGGACCGTCCATCCGCGCATCCCGTACAAGTTGCGCGCTATCTGGGTGCCGTTCACAGAGGCATCCTTTATGAAACGGAGCAGCGGTGCCGTCAGGTCGCTCATCGCAAGCGGCTCCGCAGGCCAGTAATTCATCTGGAGATTGATGTTGGTGGTATAGTCGGAACCCCAGGCGGGATACCGGTCGGCATTCCAGATGCCCTGGAGATTGTTGGCGGGGCCGTCGGCACGCGAACTGCTTATCAGCAAGTAGCGGCCGAAGCGGAAATACATCATCTCAAGTCCGGGATCCTCAGCGCCCTCCGCATAACGGGCAAGCCGCCTGTCCGTAGCCATTCCGGCCAACTCCGGATCATCATCGCCCGCAATCCTCAGTTCCACCCTGTCGGCAATGGACTTGTAGTCCGCGACGTGAGCCTCGAGCATCCCGTCAGGATCCTTGCTTTCCGCGGCGTCCATCCACTGTTTCGCCAACGCCTTCTCATCCACTCCGTGGAAATCCGGATCGCGGTCGAAACCCGCAAAACTGGTGGCCGCACTGACCAATACAGTCGCCGAAGTCGCACGGCTCACCCTAAGACCCGGCGCAGTATATACTTCACCGTCACATTGCACAGCCTTCACGCGGTACTGGTAACGCATTCCCTTTTCTCCATAAGGACCTTCCCAGATATACGGATACTGTCCGTCGGTACCCATCCTGTATCCAAGCTGTCCGCTGACCGTGAATTCGTTGTCGGACACGCCTTCGACTTTCACTCCCCTCCAGGGGGAATCCCCGTCGAGCGAGAAATTGAGCGCCCCCCTGCGGGATGCGCTGAGGCGTATTACCATGACCCGGTCCGGATATGAGACGAAATACTCCCTCACATACCTGATGCCGCCACGGACGATCTCCGTTCTGGCCACGGCCGTGCCGAGATCCAGCGTTCGGAGATAGCTGTCCGGCAGAGAATCGGCCGGGGGCTCGGGCTGCGCCTGCCCCGGCCGGCCGCGACGGCCGGCCAGCTCCTTCAGCGCCGGATAGGTCTGTCGGATATGAAGGTTGCCCATGGGAAGGTATGCGGAAGCGTTTGGGCCCTGAAGGGGCACAAGCAGCTTCCTGGCCGCTTGCCAATCCTCGGCGAACAGCGCTTCGCGAACCTGCCGGAGTATCTCCGGGCCGTCCGGCGCGGGATTGTTGTCAGCTCCGTGACCTCCCCAAAGGGTGGACTCATTGAGATTGATCAATTCGTCGTCCACGCCGCCATAGACTATGGCTCCCAAATGGCCGTTGCCAAGCGGCAGCGCTTCGTTGAAATCTGCCGCCTCGCGGTCAAATCTCAGGACCTGGGCTCCGACGACAGGGGCCGTCAATAAAAATATTACTAAAAAACAGATTTTCTTCATCTTCAAGACTATGATGCTTTCTGCAAAGTTATGAAAAACTGATGACTCCCAACACCCGACAAGGCCGGCCGGAATGTCCATATTGTAAAGCAATCTTGTCGGATTTGAAACAACGGTATAACAAAATGGACATTTTATGGAAAACGACGGAGCAGACGAACATACTAAAATAATTTTGGTTAAATTTGTTTCAAGCCTACATATTTTATTAAAGGCAACTCTTTTTCTAAAAAATCAGCGTTCATATCAGGGGGATACCCCTAAAATATTGGCATCGGAATGAGTGTCCGGGCATTGACATGTCCTATCCATCCTTTGCCCCATAGCCGGTTTTATTAATTGAATGATATGAATTGCTAATCTCTAACACTTCTAATTTCAGCAATTATGAAAAAACAATTGTTCTTTAAATCAGTCATTGCCATTCTGGTAATGGTATGTGGCCTGTCCTGCCTGACTCCGGCGTCAGCACAGAACAGGGCCATTTCCGGAACAGTAGTCGACCAGCAAGGACAGCCTGTCATAGGCGCTTCCGTCATGGTGGTCGGCAACTCCCGGGTCGGTACCGTCACCA
>CAMJHW010000014.1 GCA_946405645.1 uncultured Bacteroidales bacterium | reverse complement strand
CTGAACCAGCTTGACAAGAAGGAGCTCAAAGCTGTCGGCATGAAGGGCCTGATGAGCGCCTTCTCCGACCTGATGGACCACTCGTATTCCGTGCTGTACTCGGGCAAGAAGCCGGCCGGCGAGGTCGCCGCCGCGCTTGCGCGCAGGCTCGACCTTGGCCGAGCCGTCAAATCCGAGGACTGGGTCCGCGTCGATTATTCCAAATACGACGCTCCGACGGTATTCTTCTATGACCTTCCAGGATCCCGCCAGATGCAGATGGTCACGTACCAGGCTTTCGACCGTCCGCAGAACGGACAGGAAAAGGCCGCCTTGGAGGTACTCGGAGAGTACTTCGGCGGCGGTATGTTCTCGTTGATGTTCCAGGAGGTGCGCGAATTCCGCGCAATGGCCTACAGTGCCCACGGATACACAAGCTACCCTGACCCCGCATATCCCAACGACCGGGCGATATTCGTCACCAACCTCGGGACTCAGGTGGACAAGTCCCTCTCCGCTATCCAGCTGGTAGACTCGCTTATCCGTACGTTGCCCATCAAGGAGAACGGCCTGGAGTCCGCCCGCCACGCCATCGTGGCCGACGCCAATAACGATTATCCCACTTTCCGCAGCCTGCCGTCAATAGTCCAGAGTTACGAAAGGCTCGGTTATACCACAGACCCCGACAAGGATGTCCTGGACAATATCTCCTCCATAGATTCTGCGACACTGAGGGCTTATTATGAGAAGTCCGTCGCCCCGACCCCCATCGCCTGGATCATCGTCGGTGACCGAAAGTCATTGCCGATGGCGGAAATCGCCGGCTACGGTAAACTCGTAGAACTCAAGAAAGAGGATATTTACAAATAAATTGCTATCTTTGCAGTCCCAAAAGGAAGGATGGCCGAGTGGCTGAAGGCGCTGGTCTCGAAAACCGGTATACCCTTCACGGGGTATCGGGGGTTCGAATCCCCCTTCTTCCGCTGGATTTCAGCCCCAAGTGTTTTTATTATCAAACACTTGGGGCTTTTTCTATGCAAAAAAGTTGCACCAAAAATGCACCGGGGGACATCCCAGAGGGCGGTTTTTTGCATTAGTTTTTGTACTGGTAACTCAGGACTTTCCAGAAAGAGGCGGGTAGATATACATTCGGAAGACTGTAGGCTCCGGCAAAGAGAGGAGCTATTTCTTCGTCGTGGAATCCTGCGATGCCGCATCCGATCCTTGTCACAAGGAAGGTCAGCTCGGAATGAGCATCAGCGAAGTAGATGAACTCCTGGACATAGCTTCGGATGGCCTGCAGGGACAGCCTGTTCGCCGGGCCTCCACCCGGCAGCCTCAACGTCGGAATGGCGTAACTCCGCCCCTGCAAACCAGAGCCTTGGCCGAAGACAGCACCGAAGCGCTCCACTGCTGCGCGTGCGGCACCTCCAAGGTGCTGTCCTGCCTCGTTGCTTCCGAAGACGAAGATCTCCCCCTCCTTCAGTGTGTCTATCCGTTCCGGAGTGATCCTCGTGAGGGCTTGCTTCGTTGCAAAGAAATCCTTGTCGCATTCCATCTCTATTCCGGAAGCTTTGTTACGTCTCACATTCTTGTAATACTCCCTTCGACTGGAGTTCATCCTGTCCCACATGACTGCGGAACCTACCACCGTGGCCTTGAAGTCCATGGTGCTGTGAATACCGAGCCCTCCGGCAGTTTGTTCGGAATTTTGGTTAGCACCGATGTAGGTGAACACCCATCCTTTAGTGCTGAGGCTATCAACCAGTTCCTTTATCATCTCGGCGGAGAATATCTCTGAACTGTTCTCATAGCCGTCGGTAATGACGGTGACAAGGACGTGGTCACCCTCCTTGACGAGATCCCGTAAAGCAGTGATGGAAAGTCCCATGGCATCATACAAGGGAGTACCACCCCAAGGCTGGTACTGTTCGGGAGTGATGTCCTTCACGTTCTCTATCTTCTCGTTGTCGATAAGCGCTCTCACATCAGGCCTGCTGGACCCGGAATCAAAAGTCACGAAAGAGACCATCTGATTGTCATCGGGATGCTCCTGCTGGGCAGTGCGTATTGTCTGCAGGGTCTCATTGGCTCCGCTCAGGGCCTCAGCACGGATAGGTGACATCGAGCCGCTCTCGTCGAGGATGATCAGATTGTAGATGCATGTCTCCCCTTCCTTGCGGGGATACTTGTCGGAAAAGTGGAATTCATAATCTGTTTTCATGTCGTTCTGGTTTTCTGTGCCTCTTCTGGAGAAGCCAAGGTTTTTCATAATGTCCATAATCTCAATCGCAGTTGTTTAATAGTAAAAGTGTCATTTCGACACAAAAGTAGATATTTTTTTTCTTTCTGCAAAATTTTTTGCGTCTTTTTGACACTTTTTCTATATTTGCAGTAGAAAAACACGTCCTGCGACGGTATATCTTGACAATAATGGATAAGACTCACACATTTGTACCCGGAACAGAATTCCCTTGGAGATACAAGTACGAACATATGGCGGTTACTACCGACTGCGTCATTTTCACCTATGATGATTGGAAACTCAAGGTTCTCCTGATTCGACGTGGAGCAGAGCCGTGCAAGAATATGTGGGCCTTCCCGGGAGGATTCCTCAAGACCGACGAGACGGCAGAACAGGGTGCACTCCGCGAGCTTGTTGAAGAGACGGCCTTGACACCATCATCCCCCATAGTCCAACTCGGTGTATTCTCGGATGTCGACCGTGATCCGCGGGAGAGGGTCATCACTATTGCATTCTATGCCCTAGTCAAGCATGCGGACGTTCTCGGTGGTGACGACGCCGACGAGGCAGCATGGTTCCCCGTAGATGAACTGCCTCCACTTGCGTTCGATCACGAGAAGATATTCAAGGCGGCCATGGAGAAGCTCCGGAGGGACATCCATTTCCAACCGGTGGGCTTTGACCTGCTGGACTCATATTTCACAATTCCCGATTTACAGCGCCTCTACGAGGCTATCCTTGGAGTGAAGTTCGACCGTAGGAACTTCCAGAGAAAGATCCTCGCCTCCGGTATACTGGATGAGGTTTCAGACATTTATGAGGAAGAACTAGAGGTTCCGGAGGTCGCGAGAGAGACTAATATGAGCATTAGGAAGGAGAATATTTGCAAGAGCATATCTGCATCAAAGCCGATAATAATGACATCAAAGCCCATAGAAGACCTATTTGACAGGGAGATTTACTCCGCAGACTCCGGCATCAAAAAATCTCGTCCTGGTCGAAAAGGGAGTTGGTTCACCCTCAACAAGAAGCGCTACGAAGAGATGAAGGAGGAAGAACACAAGTTGGAGTTCTGACATTCTATGCAACGCGGTATTCTTGAAGGAATCAGTTTGCTACGGATTTCCAGAATACAATGAAGAGAGGCCTTACGACCTCTCTTCTCCCATCTTAAAGCTGCTCAAAATAGCGTTCTGTCTTGTCTTATCGGTCAGCGCGATGTAAAGTTTCATCGTGTCCCTACCGGGAATCCCGAGGGGTGTAGCTCTCTAATGCCACATTCCGTTCCCGACCCCTCGGGAAATGGGATTATACTGGTGTAAACAAGTATATCGTTCCTTATTTTTTCATATATTTGTATATAAACTAATAATCATTGCATTCTATGAAGAAATATTTGGTAATTTTTGCTTTGCTGGCTTGCTCTCTCAATCTTGGAGCGCAGACCTTGGGCAAAGACGCCCGTTACTGCAACCCTCTTCCAATGGTTATGGGAGAAGGCGGCAATGCCAGTGGTGATGTTTCCGTTTTCGAATGGGAAGGCAAGTATTATATGTTCTGTACCGGCGGTGGCGCCTGGGTGTCAGAAGATATGCTCAATTGGGATTTCCATTATGTGGCAAACGTTCCGGTTGCACCTGACGTTGTTCCATATAAAGGAAAGTTCTATATGACTGGTAACGGAGTAAGCGGCGTTTGGGTCGCAGATAATCCTCTGGGACCATATGAGTTGTCCGGCAGCTGGATAAACCTTCCGGGCATCGAGGGCGGCTGGACAAGTCCTTTCGATACACACATCTATATCGATGACGACGGTCAGCCGTATCTTTTCTGGCCGGGAATGGCTATCAGCGGTATCCATTCGGTAAAACTCAATCCGAACAATCTCAACGAGTGGGTCGGCCCGGTCACCCATCATTTCAGTTTCAATCCCAAGCACACCTGGGAACGTCAGGGCGAGCACAACGAGTACAGCGACGTCGCCTGGATCGAGGGCCCCTGGGTTTACAAGTACAAAGGGACCTACTATCTCCAGTATTCAGGATCGGGCACCCAGTGGAGGAGCTATGCAGAAGGCTACTACAAGGCAAAGAAGGTCCAGGGGCCTTACACTTATGCAGGCAACAACCCTCTCCTGCGCCGCACTACCGGAGTAGTTACCGGCCCTGCACACGGCTCGATGGTCACCGGTCCTGATGGAAACATCTGGCAGTTCTATACCATCGTTCTCCGCAGCGGTGGACGCCGTATCGGTATGGACCGCGTCATCGTCGACAAGAAGGGAAACCTTACCTGCGAAGTTACGGATACCCCGCAGTGGGCTCCCGGTGTAGTGAAGGATCCGACCAAGGGCGACACTGGCTCGATCATCATCTCCGAGGGTAAGGTCGCCGCCAGCGTATTCGGCGGTCCTGACAATCGCGCAGTGTCAAGCTATATGCCGGGAAGGGATGCCGTCTATGCAGTGGATGACAATACTTCGACCTGGTGGTCACCGGATCCTAACGACCTTCGGCCTACTCTTACGCTCAACCTTTCCGCTCAGGAGGGACAGGACCGTACACAGATATTCCAGGTCGACGGTCTCCGCATCCTCTTCGGCGGCGGCAGCAACCGCGGCTTCAGTGGCAGCTCGGTAGCTACCCCGGTTTACAGGTACAAACTTGACGTTTCCATCGATGGCCAGACCTGGACCACCGTGGTCGACCAGTCATCCAACAATGTATCCCGCAATACAGTGTTCGATGAAATAACACCTACCGAGTGCCGTTACGTCCGTCTTACAATGCTCGACTGGCCTAAGTCTTCACCTCTCAGCATTCTTGACATGACCGTTTTCGGAAGGCCTACAAGCTACTTCCCCAACGTCAATCCTATCGCTCCGGTACTTGACATGTCCAACAGAGATTAAGCTTTTAAACTATAGTGTTATGAGTTTCAAGAAATTAATTCTTTCTATCGCCCTCGTTTCGATGGCATTTGGCGTTCAGGCCCAGACTGTGGGCAAGACCGCCCGCTACTGCAACCCTCTTCCTATGGAAGTCGGAGACGGCGGACAGGCTTCCGGTGACGTTTCCGTATTCCAGTGGAATGGTAAGTACTATATGTTCTGCACAGGTGGTGGTTGCTGGGTATCTGAGGATATGCTGAACTGGGACTTCCACTATGTTGCAAACGTTCCCGTTGCTCCGGACGTGGTCCCTTACAACGGTAAATTCTATATGACCGGCAACAGCGTAAGAGGCGTTTGGGTTGCAGACAATCCTCTCGGACCTTACGAGCAGCAGGGTGAATGGAAAAACCTTCCCGGCCTTGAAGGTGGATGGAGCATGCCTTTCGATCCCCATATCTACATCGACGAAGACAACCAGCCTTATCTATTCTGGCCCGGAATGGCTATCAGCGGAATCTATTCCGTCAAGCTCAATCCTGAAAACCTCAATGAATTCGTAGGCCCGATCACCCATCATTTCAGTTTCAATCCCAACCATGTGTGGGAGCGTCAGGGTGAGCAGAACGAGTACACTGATGTCGCTTGGATCGAAGGACCGTGGGTGTTCAAGCACAACGGAACATATTACCTGCAGTATTCAGCTTCCGGTACACAGTGGCGTACCTATGCGGAAGGCTATTACAAGGCCCAGAGTGTTCAGGGTCCTTATGTATATGCAAGCAACAACCCTCTCCTCCGCCGCACCGACGGAGTGGTTACCGGTCCTGCACACGGCTCGATGGTTGTCGGTCCTGATGGAAACATCTGGCAATTCTACACCATCGTCCTCCGTAGCGGCGGACGCCGTATCGGTATGGATCGCGTCATCGTCGACAGAGCCGGCAACCTCACCTGCAACGTCACCGACACTCCTCAATGGGCACCTAATGCCGTCAAGGATCCTACCAAGGGAGATACTGGTTCTATCATAGTTTCCGTTGGCAAGATCAATAACGGCAATGGAGGCGGCACGACCCGTATGAAGGCAGCTTCTACCGAAACTCCGGGCCACGGTGCAGATGCAGCACTTGACAACACTACCGCTACTTGGTGGGAACCGGATCCGTCAGACAAACAGCCGACCCTTACGATGAATCTTTCACCCGCAGTTGACCGTGACCGTATCCAGACTTTCACCATCGACGGTATCCGCATCATCTTCAACCCCTCAATGAACAGAGGCGGTTTCGGCGCAGCTGGGGCACTCCCGCAGGCCGGTCCAAATGCCAACGCCCAGAGACCTCAGCAGCTCCCGCAGGCCGGACCCAATTCCAACATCCAGACACCTCAGCCGCGCGGAACTGCTCCTCAGGCCGGTGCCGCTCGTCCAAGGATGCCTTTCACTCCCGCTGTCTATCAATACAAGGTCGAGGCTTCAATGGACGGACAGGTTTACACTACGGTTCTTGACCGTACAGACTCAAAGCTTTCCAAGAACGTCGTGTTCGACGAGATTCCTCCCGTAGAGTGCCGCTATGTCCGCGTCACCTTCACCGGATGGCCTGAGAATTCGAATCTCGGCGTTCTTGACCTCTCTGTCTTCGGAAAGGCTACGGGATGGAGCCCTTCAATCGTTCCCGTACCTCCGGTACTTCCGATGGACTAACGGTATCAAGTGACCTTCAAGAATGGCAGCCGATCGCTAATGCGACCGGCTGTTTTCTTAAAAAAAGTCCTTATCTCATGCAAGATTTCCAAATAAATGTCGTTTATTGTCAAGACAACAGAAAAAAGCAATTATGAAAAGCACTCTCTTGAAATGGTTAGCCATCGCGGCGGCGACCCTCAGCCTGGCCGCCTGCTCTCTGGACAAGGACGGATACGATCCCAATATAATGTTCCCTTCCGCCGTTGTCACCGTGAAACCCGATGCGACGAACGACTCTTTCTTCATGCAGCTGGACGAAGAGACTGTCCTGCATGCCGTCAATATGAAGAAATCTCCCTTCGGTACCAAGGAGGTCCGGGCATTGGTCAACTACCGCAAGCCCTCGTCATCCGAATTCCAGCAGGGGGGCCTGCAGGATGACGCCAACAATGTCTATGTCAACTGGCTCGATTCCATCCTCACAAAGAAGACCGTTGCGAGTCAGGGAGAAGACCTGGACAAGAAGACTTACGGCAGCGACCCTGTCGAGATTTTCGGAGACTGGAGCACCGTCGTGGAGGATGGTTATATGACCCTGCATTTCCAGACCAACTGGGGACCGGGCCACATCCAGCACACCGTCAATCTGGTGACAGGTACCGACCCGTCAGACCCCTATAAGGTAGTGTTCAGGCACAACGCCAACGGCGACTATTATGGCAATGCAGGCGACGCCCTCGTAGCCTTCAACCTCAAGGATCTGCCAAACACCATGGGCGAGACTGTCGACCTGACGCTGGAGTGGAACTCCTTCTCAGGGGTCAAGACCGCCAAGTTCAAATACCGTACACGGGATTAGTCAATAGACAACGGCATTGGCCAGCGACAGACCGACGCTGAACTGAAGGTTGATGTTGGCAAGCGTGCCTTCCAGGTCCCAGTCCTCGCGATATTCGTCCGAGGGTTTATGGTACCAGGATGCCATGGGATAGAGGTTGGGGCGTGCCGGGTCCGCGGGATGGAGACCATTCTCCATCACCACGGCCGGCACGCCCTTCTTGACGAAATTGTAATGGTCCGAGCGGAAGAACCATCCGTCGGAATTGTCGTCATCGAAGAAGATGTAGCGTCCCTGGGCGGCGGCCGCGGCCACATAATACCTGGCCAGCATGCTTTCCTCGCCGCCAAGGATGACCACGTCTTCGGTCAGTTCCGCCGGGCCGATGCTCTCGAAATTCAGGTTCGCGACAGTCTTCTCCATCGGTATAGCCGGGTGCGCGCAATAATACTCCGAACCGAAAAGGCCGCTTTCCTCGGAAGAGGGGAAAAGGAAAATGATCGAGCGGTCCGGCCTGTCCTTCAACTGCGTGAACTTGCGGGCGGCAAGCAGCAGTCCCGCCATCCCTGAAGCATTGTCCGCTGCGCCGTTGTAGATCACATCGCCTGTCTCGTCCGGGGTGCCGATTCCGAGATGGTCCCAATGGGCGCTCATCACAACAGCTTCGTCAGCTTTCGATGCTCCGCGCAGGATAGCCCCGACATTGCGTGTCTCCTGAATATCATAGCTGACTGACAGGCGGACATCGCCTTTTACCTTGAATGAGAAGCTTTTGAAGCCGGGACGCTTGGCTGCGGCAAGTGCCGCATCCATGTCCAGCCCCGCCGCTTCGAAAAGTTTCCCGGCACCGTCCTCATGCAACCATCCCTTGATGCCAAGTTCGTCGGCGTTGCGGGTGTCCGGGTCATAAAGGGCAAGGTTGTCCTCCATATGGCCGTTCACGCAGACATGCCATCCGTAGCTGGCCGCCTCGGTGTTGTGAAGGACGAGGCATCCGGCCGCCCCCTGGCGGCGGGCCTCCTCGAACTTGTACAGCCAGCGGCCGTAATATGTCATGTTCCGGCCACGGAAAAGCGAAGCATCATAGTAACCAGGATCGTTCACCATCGCAACTACGATCTTTCCCTTGACGTCTATGCCTTCATAGTCGTTCCACCCGTACTCTGGAGCGTTGATTCCGAATCCGCAGAAGACGTACTCCGCAGACTTGATCTCCACCATGTCGGTGGCGCGGGCCGTCCAGACGACGACATCGTCCGGGTAGCGCAGATCAACCTTCTTCTTCCCCTTCGCGGAAAGGGAGCCGCCGACGGGCTTGGCCGTGACGGCAATCATGCGGAAAGGCTGGAACCAGCTGCCGCCGAAAGCCGGCTCGAGGCCAAGCTCCTGCAACTGGTCCGCGATGTAGTTGACGGTGATGTCCTCATATGGAGTCATCGGCTTCCTTCCTCCGAATTCGTCGGAGGCGAGGGTCCCGATCCATTCGCGAACCCTCCGCTCGTCCCCTTCCCCGAGGGAGGATTTCCTCTCGGGATCACCGGACTGAGATGATGCCCACATATTATTATAGGAAAGGATTAAAGCGAGTGCGAACGCCAGAATCTTCGTCAGTAACTTCAACATAGCGTCATCAATATAGGTTTCCGCACGAATATACGGGTTTTTGCAGGCATTTTCGAAAGAATTTTGAAAATTTTAGTACCTTGTATTGCATAGTATTGAAATTTATTTATATCTTTGCACCGGAAAATACTTCCCAGGGCATAATACCGTCACTGAGCGGACTGCCTGAGGAACAAAAAACGAACACAAAATGAAAAAGACAATCAATGCCGGTATCGGCGGAAGAAGCTTTACCATCGACGAAGATGCTTACAATCGTCTGGATGCTTATCTCACTTCGTTCAAGGCGCATCTCAAGGATGTACCGACGGCGGAAGTGATGGATGACCTGGAGTCGCGCATTGCCGAGCTTTTCACGGAAAAGGTCGGCACGGGCGCGCGCGTCGTGGACCTCGCCCTCGTGGAGGAGGTCATCGGCCAGCTGGGCATGCCTGACGGCAGCGAAGTGCCCGGCGGCGACGGCGCCCCGAAGGCGGCAGCCTCTGCCGCGAAGGGCGTCAAGCCTCCGCACAAGCTCTATCGCGACCCCAGCGACGCCCGTCTCGCGGGCGTATGCTCCGGGCTTGCTCAGTATTTCGATATAGACACTACGCTCGTGCGTATCCTGATGCTGGTCGCGATACTCGCAGGCACGGCGGGATTCTGGGTTTACTTAGTGCTCTGGATCGTCGTTCCGAAGGCCCTGACGCCTGCTCAGCAGTGCGAAATGCGCGGCATAGCCGCTACCGCAGAAAACATGGCGAAGTACGCCCGTAAACAGTCGAAGTAATGGAAAGCAGTATTGACAACGTGCGCGCTCAGATGCGCAAAGGGGTGCTTGAATACTGTATCCTTTGCACCCTGGCCAAACGCGAGGCCTATGCCTCGGTCATCATCGACGAGCTGAAGGCAGCCAACATGATCGTGGTCGAGGGGACCCTCTATCCCCTGCTGATACGGCAGAAGAACCAGGGTCTCCTTACCTACCGTTGGGAGGAATCCACCCAGGGACCTCCCAGGAAGTACTATTGCATCACCGAAAAGGGACGCGAACAACTCAAAGACATGGATACTGCCTGGCAAGAAATGGTACAGGCCATCGATACGCTAAAAAGATGAAACAGATAGAGAAAGTCAGCATTGGTGGATACGCATTCACCCTTGAAAAGGAAGCCTCGCAGGCCGTGGCCTCGTACCTTAAGGAAATGTCGTCCTTCTACCCCAACCCGGAGATTGTCGAAGGGATAGAGGAAAGGATGGCTGAACTTCTGCTCGAAAGGACTCCCCAGAACGGTGTCGTGACCCTCGCTTCCATACAGCAGATCATTGACATCCTCGGAAGACCGGAAAAGATAGAAGAGGAAGAGCCTGAGCAGACTGTCCCGGAGGAGAAGCCCCGCAAGAAACTGTACCGCGATATGGAGAACGCAAGGGTCGCCGGGGTCTGCAGCGGTCTGGCGGCATTCTTCGATGTGGATCCCACAGTCTTCAGGATTCTGTTCCTTGTCTGTTCCCTCCTGGGAGTATTCGGAGGCGTCCATGACCACGGGATATTCCTTCCCTTCACGGTAGCTTTCATCTCGTTCCCCACCTTGTACCTGATTCTGTGGATCTGTATGCCGGCGGCGCGTACCGCCAGGCAGCGCTGGGAGCAGAAGGGCGAGGACGGCACGGCTGAGAGCATCCGGAGAAGCATCGAGAGCGGCGCAGCCGAGATCGGAGAGGCCGCCAACAGGATAGGAAACTATCCTGCCTGGGGCCGTTTCGGCCGCGCCGTGGAAGTAATAATGGGTCTCATACTGCTCATCATAGCGGTATCCGGCTTGTTCGCCGAAGGATTGGGAATCTTCGGAGGCGAATGGCTTGGCTTGAAGAGCGTTTTCGACACGACGGTCAGGGATCTTTCCTACGAGTATCCTCAGGTAAATACCATCATCAATACCCCCTGGGTGATGATCCTCATCCTCGTCGTCATCGGTTTGCCTTTCATCGGGATGCTCTATGCCAGCATCATGATGCTGTTCCACTTCAAGTCCCCCTCGTGGCATCCCGGACTGGTGATCTTCATCCTGTGGCTCATCGCAGTAGTAGCGCTGGCCATCCTGTTCTGCGCCGGAGTCTTCTCAGCAGACCTCAACCAACACCGCATCTTCATCAGTATATGACGATGCCCCCGACGGCCAGGTTCACTCATCATCCCCCTCCCCATGAGAAAAAGCACAAATACGCCTCCGCTGTTCTTATTTTGAACGGAGTCCCTGAAAACAAGCACAAATGATTACAATTTGTGCTTGTTTTTGTATCTCGCACATATAAAAACATGTCGACGGGAAGAAAGACATGAATTTATAAGGGACGAGACTTGATTCATCCTATCTTTGGAACAAGACCAATACTTATACTATGATAGGAAAGAACAATTATTCGGAAAACAGAGGGCGAACGAGCTTTCATGATGCGGAATCTTTCTGCGAATTCAGTTTCAAGCAATTAGGGAAATGCTGGCATCTGTACACACCGGAAGATTTCGAAATAATCTTTTCAGACGATGATGATTTCCGGGCCGGGATGACGCTTTTCGCGCTATGCGCCTTGAACTCTCCCGGAATAACTATCCTGACATTCGAATGGATGAACAATCATCTTCACGCAACCCTGGCTGGGGAAGAGGCCGATATCGAGAGATTCTTCAGGAAGCTGGCCCGCCTTCTTGAGAGGTATCTCCAAAACAAAGGCCGGACAACATCCCTTAAGCACTGGACCTATCGATTGCGGGCAATCTCAGACTTGAGAGATATGCGCAGCGTCATCGCCTACAACAACCGCAATGGATTTCTGGTCGACGATCAATATACGCCGTTCACCTATCCGTGGGGAGCGAACCGCTTCTTTTTCAACCCATATGCATGGAGAGACCATACATATAGCACAGAGCGTCTCAAAGTCAGAGACCTATGGGACATATTCCGCACAAGGAGTTTTGACAAGTTGGGTGGATTGGTGATTGTGGACGGCTATGTGTCTCCACTGGAGTACTGCCATATAAAGGAAGCCGAAGCGCTGTTCCGTGACGCTCACCAGTATTTCCACGCTGTCTCGAAAGACTTTGACGCTCAACGCCGCTTGGCAAAGGAGTTCGGAGACAGGGTCACATACACCGACAATGAACTCTACGCCGTGGTAGCCGACTTATGCAGGGATTCATATGGAGCAAGCTCCCCTGCTGTCTTGGATAAGGAAGCCAAAACAACAGTCGCAAGGAAAATGCACTTCGACTACAACGCCAGCGACAAACAGATATCCCGTATCTTGAGGCTCGAAGTCAATTTGGTCCACGAGATGTTCTCCCGGAGATAACCACCTGCTGAAAAAAGCACAAATTGCTATGTTTTGTGCTTGTTTTGATGGGAAAAGCCGGAAATAAGCACAAACGATGACGTTTTGTGCTTATTTCAGAAGAATGAAGGATCAGGAGTCGGAGTCGGGCCAGCCGGGGGAGCGGAGGGGGAGCTCGACGCCGTCGGGCGTCACGAGCACCGTGCCCGCTTCGGGCTGGGCCAGGTGGCCGATGATGTCGAAGGTCTGGAACTCGCGGCGGAATTTCTCAAGGGAAAGAATTGGAACGGCGTAGAGGAGACGATAGTCCTCGCCGCCGTTCATGGCCGCAGAGATGGGGTCGATGCCGAGCTCCTTGCCGAGCTGGAAGGAATTGCCCTCGAAGGGAATCTTGTCGGCATAGACCTTGGCGCCCAGGCCGGTATCGCGGGAGAGCCGCTTGACGGCGTCCGCGAGACCGCGGGTGACGAAGAGGCCCGCGGACGGGATGAGTTCCGCGGCCTCGAGCTGGGCGACAGTACCGGCGCCAAGCTCCGGCTTGAGGTATGCAGCCACGAGCATCTTGTACTGCGACAGCGCCTTCTCGCGCTCGGCGTGGTCGGCCTCGCCGGCGTCGAAGCGACGGCGCTCCCGCTCCATCGCCTGCATTCCGAGGAATGCGGCGCCGAGCGGTCCGCTGACGCAAAGCAGGTCCTTGGACTTGGGCGCGGGGCGCCTTCTCGCAGTTAGCAGCGCAGTCTCGCCTACGGCGGACACGCTGATGCACAGCCCGTTGCGCGACGGCGCCAGGTCAAGGTCGACCTGCTTGTAGCCGTGCTCCTTGGCCGCGGCGACCAAGCCCTCCCAGAGCTCGCGCACCTGCGCGAAGTCGAGCTTGGCGGACACGCCAATCCGTACGGTCAGCGCTGCAGGGTGCGCCATCTGCGCGTACAGTTCTCCCGTAACTCCCAACACGGACTTGTATCCCAGGTGCTTCAAAGGGAAATACACGAGGTCGAAATCTATGCCCTCGAGCATAACCTTCGCCGCATAAGCGATATACTCGCGTCCGGCCGCCTCGAAACAGTCATGTCCGAAAGCTTCGAACGGAGTTCCTTCGTAAAGAGCCCTGAGAGCCTCCACCCTGCCAAGATCCGAAAAGTCCTTTCCTGCCATATGATACCATTGATTACGTATCTGCAAAATTAGGTTTTTTCTGTATATTTGTCAAAACCACCCTTTATGAAAAACCTTTCGACCCTCATCATCGCCCTCTTTCTGGGCCTCACACTTAGCCATGCCGAAGAGTATCACGTCGCCAAAAGCGGCTCGGACCTCAATCCCGGAACCAAAGACGCTCCGTTCCTCACCATATCCAAAGCCGCTGCCGTAGCACGCTCCGGCGACGTCGTCACCGTCCACGCCGGGACATACCGCGAGTGGGTCAATCCCCGCAACTCCGGATCAGACAAATATGCCCGCATCACATACCAGGCCGCCGAAGGCGAAGAGGTCTGGATCAAGGGGTCGGAACAGATAAGCACCTGGACCAGGGAAAAGAAGTCCGATGTCTGGAAGGTCGTACTTCCCAACAGCTACTTCGGAGACTTCAATCCATACACGGAGATCCTCGCGGGGGACTGGGTCTATTACACCCAGCCGTACGTCTGCCTCGGAGAGGTCTATCTCAACGGAAAGGCCTTGTGGCAGACCGGAACCCTTGAAGGTGTCAAGGATACATCCGAGCATCTCTGCTGGTATGTGGAAGTGGACGATTCCCAGACCGTCATATACGCCAATTTCGGTGGAGCCGATCCCAACAAGGAACTCGCTGAGATCAACGTCCGCCCGGCGGTCTTTTATCCCAAGCTCTCGGGTGTCAACTACATCACCGTCAGGGGGTTCCACCTGAGCCAGGCCGCCACGCAGTGGGCTCCCCCGACCGCCTATCAGGAAGGCCTGATAGGCCCCCACTGGAGCAAGGGCTGGATCATCGAGGACAACGAAATAAGCAACTCCAAATGTGTCGGTGTCAGCCTCGGCAAGGACAGGGCCTCCGGCCACAACCGCTGGACGACCGAGCGCGAGCTCATAGGCTTCAACCGTGAGCTCGAGTCCATCTTCAAGGCCTATAACATGGGCTGGAACAAGGAGAACATCGGCTCGCATGTCATCCGCCGCAACGAGATCCGCGACTGCGGCCAGGCCGGCGTCGTCGGACATCTCGGAGGAGTCTTCTCAACCATTGAAGACAACTACATCCACGATATCAATTACAATGTCCAGTTCGGTGGCGCCGAGGTGGGCTGCATCAAGCTTCACGCCGCCATCGACGTCCTGGTCAAGGACAACATCCTTGACAACGGCGTCCGCGGCATGTGGCTGGACTGGCAGGCCATCGGCACGCGCGTAACCGGCAACACCTTCGCGCACAACACCACTTGCGACCTGATGATAGAGGTCAGCCACGGCCCCTGCCTGGTAGACAACAACATCATGCTCTCCCCTGTCGCCTTCCTCGATATGGCCCAGGGAACTGCTTTCGTGCATAACATCATCTGCGGAGAAGTAACCTTCCGTCCCGTTCCCAACCGCTATACACCGTACCACGCACCACATTCTACGGATGTTGTGGGCGTGATGAACTTCCCCGGAGGGGACGACCGCTTCTACAACAACGTCTTCTACGGCGCGAAGGCTGGCCTGAGCGTCTATGACGGACGCCCGCCCTACTATCCCGGTATCTTCCGCGACATGAACACCGTCACTGTCCGCGACGAAATGCCCGAGCCTTTCGCGGAGAAACTCCGCAACGGCTCGGCCCCCGCCGGCAGCAACCAGGGCGACAATTTCTGGCTTCCGATGCACGTTGCCGGCAATGTCTATTACAACGGCGTTCCGGGTTACAAATATGAGAAGGGAGCAGCGACGGGAGGCAATGTCCCGATGCCGGAGATGGAGTACCGCGAGAACGGCATATACCTGAAGTTCACTCTCGACGGAGCCTGGAACCAGGCATCCACCAAGCCGGTGGATACGGAAATGCTCGAGAAGGCATACTACACGGACAGCTACTACGAGAACCGCGACGAGACCCCCCTCCGCATCGACCACGACTATGCCGGAGCCCTCCGCAATTTCGCGGCTCCGAAGCCGGGTCCGTTTGAGAATGCTTCCGTTGGGCAGAATGAAATAATGATCTGGAAATTCTGATGGCAAAGAAAAAGTCCGACGCCCGTAAATTCCTGTCCGCAGTGTTCAACCTGGCCGGCCTGGCGATGCTGGTCGGTACCTGGGCCGTGTTCGGCCCCTTGGTTAAAGGCGCTTTGTCCGTAAAACAACTGGACGAGGGACTCTACTATATGGAGTTCAAAGGCGACGACGGCCTTGAAGGCCTGCTGAAAGCCGGCGGCGGGCGCAATGCCGCCGAGATCAGCACGTATGTCGTGCGTTTCCTCTCGAAGGGCTTCTCCAAGGCGCCCGCCGCCGAAAGCGCCGCTGAGCCTTACGGCTGCGCGGCCCTTACCACCCGCACCCCCGACGACCATTTCATGATGGGACGCAACTTCGACTTCTCAGACGCAACTGCGCTGATCCTCCACACCCGTCCCAGAAAAGGATATGAATCCATCGCCACCTTCAACCTGAAGTTCTTCGGCTTCGGCGGCGACTGGAAGCCGGACACGTTCGGGCACAAATACGTCGCCCTCACGTGCCTGTTCTTCGCGCTGGACGGTGTCAATGAAAAGGGCCTGGCCATCGCGGACCTGATGGCCGGCGACGAAGTCGAGACCCATCAGGACCGCGGCAACATCGCCCTCACCACCACCTCCGCCCTACGGTATGTGCTCTGCCGCGCCGCCTCCGTAGATGAGGCCGTCGAGCTCCTCCGGAGCATCGACATGCACTCGGAGATAGGCGCGGCGCACCACTACGCCATCTCCGACGCCTCAGGGCGCTCGGTAGTGGCGGAGTACATCGACGGCGAACTGGTCGTGACCGACACCCCGGTCGTCACCAACCACTACCTCGCGCCGGCAAAATATCTCGTCGGCCTCCAGCACGGAGACCATCGGTACGACATCCTGGAGGACAAATATGTAGATGCCCTGGGGGTCTTCGACGAAGAAGACCTGAGGGAAGCTATGGAATCCGTGTCACAAGCACCGAACGGAGCTTTCGGCGGCACACAGTGGACCGTCCTGTGGGACCTGGATGCCCACACGGCCACCTACTACCTCCGCCGTAACTTCGACAAGGCATACAGCTTCCGGCTCGGGAAGGGAAAGGCCGCTATTTCCTATTGACGGTATAGGTGATCCCAAGGTCGCGAAGACCGTAGATAAGGTCGTTGGTAACGGCGACCTGGAACTTGCGGGACTTGAACTCGACGTTGTACCGGGTATTGGGGTCGTAGAGGTACATGCTCAACTCGGTCTTGCCCTTGTTCTCCTTCAGGAGCTTGACCAGGCTCCTGCGGAACGATTCGTTGAGCTGCGGCGTAGTGAGGTTGATGGCAAATGTCTTGAGCAGACTCTCCGTGACGTTTCCGAGCATACTGACTTTGTTGACCTTCAAGGCATACGGGGCGGCCTTGCCCTGGGCCTTTTCCTCCGGTCTGACAAAATACTTCTCCTTGATCTCCCCTTCTACGAACACCTCTGAATGGAGCCCCAGAAGCGGAAGCCATGCTTCGCAATCCTTGCCAAAAAGGGCAAGCTCGAAGGATCCGTTGAAATCCTCGATAGTCGCCCGGAGCGAAGGGGATCCGTTCCGCGTGACACTCCTCTTGACATCGGTGACTATGCCGGCGAAACACACAGATGCCTTCTTATGCCCGCGTTCGCACTCCTCGATCTTCGCTTGCACGTCACCCACACCGCAGTTGGTGAAATTCTCTATCTCGAAAGCATAGCGGTCAAGAGGGTGGGATGAGATGTACATGGTAACGAGCTCCTTCTCCTGCTGAAGCAGGGCAAGGGTATCCTCCTCGGCCGGAGGCGCAGGCATAACCGGCCGTTTAGGCTTCATCTCCTCGGCGTCGCCGAAAAGCGAGAATGCGCTGTCGACGGTGTCGTTGCGATAATTGTCCGCGTAGCGGGCGAGCTCGTCTATGAAAAGGTCGCCGCTCGCTCCCGGCAGGAAGAACTGCGTGCGCTTGTAGCCGAAGGAGTCGAAAGCGCCCGCATACACGAGCGACTCGAGCGAGCGACGGTTGATGATGCCGCCCATCCTCTCCATGAAGTCGTACACATCCTCGAAGAGGCCGTTCTCTCCCCTCTCCTTGATGATCATGTCCACGATGTTCGAGCCGAAGCCCTTGATGCCGCCCAGGCCGAAACGGATGGCTCCTGCCTTGTTGACCGTAAAATGAGCTGAACTCTCGTTCACATCGGGGTTAAGGACCTGAAGCTTATGGGCCTTGCAGTCCGCCATGATCTTCTTGATCTCGTCGCCCTTGGAAAGGTTGCAGGAAAGGTTGGCGGCTTGAAACTCGGCGGGATAATGGCATTTGAGCCAGCCGGTCTGGTAACTCACCCAGGCATAGCAGGTAGCGTGGGACTTGTTGAAGGCGTATTGGGCGAATTTCTCCCAGTCCTTCCAGATCTTGTCGAGCATCTTCTCGGGATGGCCGTTGGCCACTCCCTGCTTCATGAACTTGTCCTTGAGCTCCATCATCACCGCGATCTGCTTCTTTCCCATGGCTTTGCGGAGCTTGTCCGCCTCGCCCTTGGTAAAGGAAGCGAGCTTGCGCGAGAGAAGCATCACCTGCTCCTGGTACACGGTCACGCCATAAGTCTCGGCGAGATATTCCTCCATCTCCGGGAGATCGTACTCGATGGGCTTGAGCCCGAGCTTGCGGTCCACGAAGTCGGGGATGTAATCCATCGGGCCGGGACGGTAGAGGGCGTTCATAGCGATGAGGTCCTCGAAACGCTCCGGATGCAGGCGCTGGAGCCAGGTCTTCATGCCTTCGGATTCGAACTGGAACACGCTCATGGTGTCGCCGCGGCCGTAGAGCTCGTATGTGGGCTTGTCGTCGATCGGTATGGCTTCGATGTCGATGTCTATGCCGTGACGCTGCTTGATGTTGTCAAGACAGGTATGGATGATGGACAGTGTGTTGAGCCCGAGGAAGTCCATCTTGAGCATTCCGACATCCTCGATATAATGGCCGTCGTACT
>CAMJHW010000013.1 GCA_946405645.1 uncultured Bacteroidales bacterium | reverse complement strand
CAAAAAATGAGAAAATCGAAGCCTAAGAAGAGGATTCTACTTCCTGATCCTAAGTATCACGACATCGAGGTGACCCGTTTCGTGAACAACCTTATGTTGCAGGGGAAGAAGAGTATCGCGTATTCTATTTTTTACGATGCCATTGACATGGTAGGCGAGAAGATGAAAGATTCTGACAAGGCTCCTCTCGATATTTGGAGGAAAGCGCTCGAGAACGTGACCCCTCAGATCGAGGTCAAGTCCCGCCGTATCGGTGGCGCTAACTTCCAGGTGCCGACAGAGTTGAGACCGGAAAGGAAAGTTTCTCTCTCGATGAAGAACATGATACTTTACGCCCGCAAGCGTTCCGGCCGCTCCATGGCAGAAAAACTCTGCGCAGAGATCGTCGCAGCATACAACAACGAAGGTGGTGCATACAAGAGAAAAGAGGATATGCACAGGATGGCCGAGGCCAACAAGGCCTTCGCCCACTTCCGTTTCTAAACTGTATGTAGTTTTGAATGGCTAAAAGGGATCTTAAATACACGAGGAACATCGGCATCATGGCCCACATCGATGCCGGCAAGACCACCACATCCGAGCGTATCCTTTACTATACGGGCAAGACCCATAAGATAGGAGAGGTTCACGAGGGTGCGGCGACCATGGACTGGATGGTCCAGGAGCAGGAGCGTGGTATCACCATCACTTCCGCTGCCACCACCGCGTTCTGGAACTATGCCGGCGACGTCTATCAGGTGAACCTGATCGACACTCCCGGCCATGTCGACTTCACCGTCGAGGTGGAGCGTTCCCTCCGTGTGCTCGACGGCACCATCGCCACTTTCTGTGCGGTGGGCCGCGTACAGCCCCAGTCTGAGACCGTCTGGCGTCAGGCTGACAAGTACGGAGTGCCTAAGATCGCCTATGTCAACAAGATGGACAGGGTCGGCGCCGACTTCCTCGCGGTTGTCAGCGAGATCCATTCCAAGCTTGGCGCCAACGCCGTCCCCGTGTGCCTGCCAATCGGCGCCGAGGACAATTTCCAAGGTATTGTAGACCTGCTTTCCCGCAAGGCGATTTATTACGATTCCGGTGAGGAGCTTGTCAACTATGAGTACAGGGACATCCCTGCCGATATGGTCGACGAGGTCGAGTCGTGGAGGAACACTCTTGTAGAGACCGCCGCCGAGTGCGACGAGTCCCTGATGGAGAAGTTCTTCGACGATCCCGATTCCATCACCGAGGACGAGATCATCGCCGCCATCCGCAAGGGTACCATCTCGATGCAGATCGTGCCTGCGTGCTGCGGTTCTTCCTTCAAGAACAAGGGAGTCCAGTTCCTCCTCGACTGCGTGATGCGCTATCTTCCTTCTCCCCTCGACCTCGAAGCCGTCAAGGGTACCAACCCTCGCAACGGGGAGAAGATCGAGCGCCATCCCAGCGCCGATGAGCCCTTCTGCGCCCTTGTGTTCAAGATCGCTACCGATCCTTTCGTTGGCCGTCTGGCCTTCATGAGGGTTTACTCGGGGCATCTTGATGCCGGTTCGTACGTGTACAACGTACGTTCTCTTAAGAAGGAACGCGTAGCGCGCCTGTACCAGATGCACTCCAACCACCAGAATCCCATCGAATTCGTGGAGGCCGGAGACATCTGCGCCGCAGTCGGGTTCAAGGACCTGCGCACCGGTGATACCGTTTGCGTGGAGAACCATCCCATCGCGCTCGAGTCCATCGAGTTCCCGGATCCGGTCATCGGCATCGCTGTCGAGCCCAAGACCCAGAAGGACCTCGACAAGCTCGGCATCGCCCTCGGCAAGCTTGCGGAGGAGGATCCCACCTTCACCGTCAAGACCGATATGGAGACCGGCCAGACCGTCATCAGCGGTATGGGAGAGCTTCACCTGGACATCATCGTGGACCGCCTGCGCCGTGAGTTCGGCGTGGACATCAACCAAGGTGCGCCCCAGGTCAACTACAAGGAAGCCGTCACCGCCAGCTTCCAGCACCGCGAGGTGTTCAAGAAGCAGACGGGCGGACGCGGCAAGTTCGCCGATATCATCGTGGAGATCGGACCCGCGGACGAGGGAGTCACCGGCCTGCAGTTTATCGACCAGGTCAAGGGTGGCAATATCCCCAAGGAGTATATTCCCAGCGTCCAGAAGGGTTTCGAATCCGCGATGAGCAACGGCTGCCTTGCCGGTTATCAGGTGCAGTCGCTCAAGGTGACGCTGCTGGACGGTTCGTTCCACCCCGTGGACTCCGACCAGCTGTCGTTCGAGATCGCTGCCCGCATGGCGTTCCGTCATGCCTGTCCGAAGTGCAAGCCCATCCTCCTGGAGCCTATCATGCTCGTGGAGGTCGTTACTCCCGAGGAGTATATGGGCGACATCGTCGGCGACCTGAACAGACGCAGGGGACAGATAACTGCCATGGACTCCACGTCCAACGGCGCCCGTGTCGTCAAGGCTTTCGTTCCGCTCGCCGAGCAGTTCGGTTACGTGACCGTCCTGAGGACCCTTTCGTCAGGCCGCGCCAACAGCACCATGCGTTTCGACCACTATTCCGAGGTTCCCGCCTTCATGGCCAAGGAGATTATCGAGAAGAGCGGCTACAACGCGATGTTGCACATGGAAGGCTTTTAGCCAAACATCAGTTGTTTTAAACAAAATTGTAAAAATTAACAGATATGAGTCAGAAAATCAGAATTAAACTCAAATCTTTCGATCACATGCTTGTTGACAAATCAGCTGCGAAGATCGTTGATACCGTGAAGTCCACCGGTGCGAAGGTCAACGGACCCATTCCGCTTCCCACCAACAAGAAGATCTTCACCGTCAACCGTTCGACTTTCGTCAACAAGAAGTCCCGCGAGCAGTTCGAGCTTGACTCCTACCGCAGGCTTCTCGACATCGAGGACTCCAACGCCAAGACCGTTGACGCCCTCATGAAGCTTGAGCTTCCTTCCGGTGTCGAGGTTGAGATCAAGGTCTGACAGAGATGAAAAGTGACTCTCCGGCTTAGATGCCAGGGAGTTCCAAGGTCCCATAGCTCAGTTGGTTAGAGCACCTGACTCATAATCAGGGAGTCGCAGGATCATGCCCTGCTGGGACCACAAAAAGGCCGGCGCTGCAAGCGTCGGCCTTTTTGCGTTTGATCCGGAGATGTGTTATTTCTTCGAGAAAATGTAGTTGCCGCTCTTGGAGAAGGTGACGTTCATGGTATTCCCGGATACGGTACCGGTGACATCCTGTTCCTGGTCATTCAGCAGTTTTCCCTTGGTTGTCATCTTTCCGTTACTGAATGTGTAAGGATACGTGCAAGTGGTTGTCTTTCCGTCGGAAACACGCTTCAGGGTTGCGTCTGTTTTGGTGAAGGAAAAGGTAAGGGTGCCCAGCCCCATTTGTTCTCCGGTGGACCAGGTGGTTCCATTGAGGGATGATGTTACTGTACCTTCCTGTTTGCCGGGGGTATCTGTGCTTCCGGAGGAATTCTCCTTGGTACAGGAGACACTAGCCAGTGCAAGGCAGCAGGCAGTTAAAAGGCAGAAGAGTTTAATGTGTCTCATATTGATGGATTAAGAATTAACGTGTGAATTCTTTCAGGAGTTTATGCAGGAGCTCACTGACATAGGAACTCTCTTCGGGATGGGAGGCGAAGGTCGGGACTTCTTTTACGAAGTGGACGACCCGGTCCGTTTCTCCGTCGATTACGGCGCAAAAGAGGACGTTGCCGTACGGGGAACTTACTTCGTAGTTCTTGGAAGGATTGGTCAGACCGCCGATGCCGGTAAGCTTCTCAAGAGCAGTGTCGATGGCTTTGGAAGCCGCCTTTTCTATCTTCTCCGCCTGATAGCCCTTCTTGGTCTGGACATATCCATAGGAATAGATGACGATACCGTAGCGGTCACCGCTTTTGTTCAGCAATCCTTTCAAGGACTTGGGGACACGGAGCCGGTCCGCCTTGGCCGGATCCACATCCGGGAAGGTCTGCATCCATTTCTTGATGTCCTCGTTCTCACCGTCGTAGTCGGCGGAAACCATGTCGGAGAAGGGGAAACGTTCCGAATTGATGATGTTTGAGATCAGTCTCGTAGCCGTGGCGGAGGACTCTTCATTGTAGTACCCTTTCCCGTCATCGCCATAAAGGATGATGTAGGAATAAGGCTGAACGAAGGCATACTCCGGGACGGAGGCAAGGTTGAAGCTGGAACTTGTGTAGCGGGAGGGACCGCAGGCTGCCACTAGAAGCAGGGCTGAGAGGCCTAGAATCAGATGATATATTCTTTTCATATGCTGAATTTTCTCATAAATATAAGCATTCCCGTTAAAACATGGATGTTTTAGTGGACAAATCGCTGTTGCAAGGGCATAGAAGCCCTTTTTTGTCTATTTTAAGTATTATTCTGCGCAGAGGGGCGTCAGTCCTGGTGATAATCTATGTTGAAATCGCGGTAGAAGTTGTCGACAATCAGGAGTTCGACGGGCCGGATGGTGAAACTCCGGTGCTCGACTCCTCTGATGGTGCTTACCGAAAGAGTCAAGGATTCGGGGGCTGAGCGCCAGAATCTGTCCACCACGATGGATGTTCCCAAATCTGTCTCGGGGTAGATGATCGGGATGACGAATGACTTGTCGAAATCGATGGATGTCGGTTTCCCGTCAGTTCCCATCACTGTGGCCATACCGAAATACTGCAGCAGTTCCTCCTGGCTGGTGATCTTCTGCGGGCAGGCGCCTTCCTGAACATCGTTGCGAAGGAAATACCCTTTCGCGAAATCGAATGGAACGCGGAAGGGCCTGTAATCGGAGATCTTGCCGTTTTCCATCTTGACGTCAGTGACGCCGTGGAAGCCCATGTCTGAGTATTCGACCTGATACCAACCGTTTTCCAGCGGTTTGACGCTCTCAAGCGATGATTCGCTTGAAGGGCCGTCCTGGTATTCGGTACGGAACTTCCAAAAGGAATAGGTTTCAGGATAGTCTGCCTCCCAAAGAGCATCCAGGACAGACTGGGACAAGCTCTCTTTGAGCAGATCGTCCGTCATCTCGGTTTCACCCAGGACTCCCTGATAGAAGGAGGTGATCACTTCCGTATCGGATTTGCCGCCTGCACAAGATATGAGCAGGAACATAGCGCTGGCAAACAATAGTTTCTTCATATTCGATGTTTATTATTCTAAATATTCTGAATGATGAATGAATCGTCGGGCAAATTTACGAATACTTTGATTGATTTGTTTACCTTTGCCAAAACAGATTAAATATTACCGATTATGAAAACAAAGATTTTTGCCAGGCTGGCTATAGTCGTCGCACTCCTTGTTTCTTTCTCCATGCTGACTTCCTGCCTGTCCAAGGAGGACAGGGTCATTTCGCAGCTGGAATCCCTTTGCAAGACAGTGGAAAGGGACAGCTTCGACGCCAAAAACATGGACTCTGCCAAGGCCAAGTTCGAAGCGATCCACGAGTCCGCCAAAGACTGCAATTTCACGAACGAACAGCTCAAGGAGGTCGCGAAGCTCGATGCCCGCTATGCCAAAGCGATGGCCAAGAAAGCCGTCGAACGCGTTGGAAATGCTGTTGACGGCATCATAGAGGGTCTTTCCGGTGACGGGGAGTGATCGAACCGGTTATTTCTTAGCCTTCTGGGCTTCCTGCTCCAGTATTTTCTTTCTTTGCTTCTCGATATACTGGGAACTGAAATCGACCTTGAGCTCCATCCATAAGGGCTTGTGGTCGGAGATTTCATTGATCCTGTAATACTGCTTGAAATATTTCTTGGCTGCATCGCCGGTCCTTCTCACACCGTCGTCGTTGAGCGGCATCACATCGATGTACTCTTCGTAGTCGCTCTCCTTATAGATGGACTTGACGAAATTGAACGCTCCCGATTTCACGTCGTCGTCGAGGATCTTTATTCCTTCCTCGAGGTTGAGTTTGAATGCAATCTGGTCGTAATGCTTGACTTCCTTTCCGAAATTCGTGGGGTGTTTCTTGATAGGGTCGGGAATGGTAAAGCCAGTACTCTCCAGAGCGTTCATATAGTCGTCTCCGACGCCCGGGATATTGAAGTCGCCCAGTACAATGTAACTGGCTTCTTCCCTCTTCGCCCGGTCTGCAAGGAAGGTTCCTATCGCCTTGATCTCTTTCTGCCTCCTGATGTTGTCTTCGTCCTTTCCTTTCCCGTAGAAGATATGTACGGTGGTCAGATAGAATTTGAACCATCCCGCCTGGAACGTGGCACAGAAAGGCGTGCGTGCGAACTGCATCCCCTGTATCAATTCGTTATCTGACGGCAGTACGATCTCTCCGGCTATGCCTTTGAAGGTGACTTTATTGGTGTCGTAGAGGAAGGCGATGCGTTCGCCGTTTCCGCTCTTTCCCTCCGTGACGTCTGTTGCGATGTATGCCCAGTTCTTTCCAAGGATGCTCTTCACCTCTTCAAGTCCTTTCATCTTGTCCTTGACTTCCTGGATGGCTATCAGATCGAAACGGCTGAGAATCTCAGCGATGTACATATAGCTCTCTTTCTGCCTGTTGTCAGTGAACTGGCGGATGTTCCATGTGGCCAGAAGCAGGGCTTTTTCAGCAGTTTTCCCAGGAATCTCCTTGTCGAGCTGGGCGCGCAGGTCTACCAAATGATCGATGGTACGTTTCCTCTCAGATAGATCTCTGATGCCGGTTTTCAGGTAAGTGTAAAGCATAGCGTTGGATTTATGGGGTCAGTGCATAACAAATATAATGAAAAACACTGGCATTTACCGTGATATTCAATATTTTTGTATAAGAATTAACTAAACGTATATGTCTCAAAAGCAAAGGATAGTCTTTCTGGACTGGTTGCGGACGGCTGCATGCTTGATGGTGATGCTTGTCCATGCAAGCGAGTGTGTATATTCGGATGATTATTCATTCTCTTTCCCTTCAGAACTGGCGCGATGGAGCGTGATGTTCATCCAGGGATTCGTCAGGCCGGTAGCCGTTCCCCTTTTCCTTATGGCGTCCGCCTATCTTCTTGTTCCGATCAAGACCGGTACCGGGGTTTTCTTGAAGAAACGGTTTATCAGGGTAGGGATACCGTTCGTTGTATTCCTTTTCCTGTATGCTTTCCTTCCCGCCGTCTGGGGCGAATTCACCTGGACCGAAGCATGGGCTAATGTCAAGCAGGCCGGAATCAATTTCATCCCTCGAGAGTCGCACCTCTGGTTCGTATATATGATGCTGGGACTGTACCTTGTCATGCCGGTGATATCGCCGTGGCTTGCAAAGGTCGGAAAGAAGGAGGAGCGTTTTTTCTTGTGCCTCTGGGCCTTCACCCTGTTTTTCTATTGGCTCAGGGACGTTTTCGGTTCAGTGTTCGGGGAATGCTGGTGGAACCCTTATCCGCTGTTTTACTATGTGTCCGGATTCGTTGGATACATTATCCTCGGGCATTATATACGTACGCGGATGCAATGGTCATCGCGCAAAATCCTGATGGTTTGCGTGCCCATACTTGCAGCTTGCTATATGTTCGGGATGTATCAGTTCTACCATAGGAGTTTCATCGTATCTACTCCACAGGAATTGGAAATGCATTGGCAGAATGACACTATCGTCGCCGGCTTGATGAGCGCATGCATCTTCCTTCTTTTCATGCTTATCAAGAACCCCGGGAAGGGTTATGGACTGGTGCGTAAAATTTCCGAGGCAAGCTACGGAATGTACCTCATGCATATGCTGATGCTTCCGGCTGTCTTTTCCGTGTTGGATCCGCTGTTCCCCACGCCTCTGGCCATCATCCTTACGGCTCTGCTGACATATTTCCTTAGCTTCGCGATATCCAGGCTGATCGGGAAGCTTCCGTTCGGGAAATATATCGTGGGATAGTTTATTCCTGTGCCGCGAGGATGTTGAGGGTAGTGCGGACTACCACCCAATCGTAGTGCTTTGTCTCCTCGTCCAACGACGAATAAGGGCGTATGTCCGGATGGGTCATTAGGTCTTCGCGCTTCTCCTTACCGTAGGAATAACCGGCCATTTCGTGCGATGCCGTCCATCGGAGATGTTCCAGGACAGCCAGTTTCTCCAGTATGCCCTCCGTCTTTGCATCCTTGCCGGTGTAATGCTTTCCCTCGAAACGCAAGGGGATATCGTACGCTGCGTCGGGAGTCTTCCAGAGCCTCTCCGGGCATAGTGCAGCCTTGACTTTCACATGGAAATAGTTGGCGAAATCCTGCTCGGTCTTTCGGCGGAGCTCCATCCTATGGGCGAGTTCGGAACCGGTTTTCTGCCATATCTGTTTCTCCCGCTTGTCCCAGGAGATGCCGTCTCCAATGCTTGCGGAGTATGATGCCTGAAAGCGACGCGCGTGCTTTAGATATGTTTCTTTCGACACATTGCCCCAGGTCCAGGTGCGGTCCACTTCACCTATGGTGCGTATGATGTCGCGTTCGCCGTAACTGTCATTGAAGAAGGAGATAAGGTCTTGATACTCGTCCGGCTTGTCCATTTTGACGACTATGACGAAATTGTCCAGGTCCGCCCTGCACTTGAATGCTTTTTCAAGGATCTCTATGGCCAGATTGATGCTCTTGCTGTCTTCGCCAAGTGAAATATAGACATAATTGAGCGATCTGATGCGCAGGTCGAGCAGGTTGCGGAACGACTCGGACTCTGTGCTGCACTGGACGAAACTGACACGATTGCCATCCAGAGCAGGGTGCGATGCCTTATATCCGGCTGCCAGCCTGTCCATGTCCTCGTCAAGTACGTCGCAATGGAAAGGATTTGCCTGTCCGTCCTTGCCCACGAAAGCGCCGAATTCGTAGAGGAAGGCAAGGGCTCCCTGGCCGCTCTCTCCGAATCCGCAGACCATCGCATCGAATGGGCTGACGACGTAACCGGCCGGTTCGCCGTCGGCGTCTCTTCCGATCTCGACGAACTTGACGGGGAAAAGGCTTTCATCACTCTTCAGCGAGTTGGTTACCAGGAATGACGAGTCGACGATATGGATGTTGGCGTCAGACGCCTGGTCCATCTTCAATGCGGCTCCGACTCTCTTGGCATGGTAGAAAACCTGGGCCTTTACGGGCAGCATCCCGCGTAAGGCCGCAAAGTTTTCACCGAAGTTGTCGGACAGAAGGTAGAAGCAATTGCCTTCTGATGCAGCCCATGCCGCCAGCCTCCTAAGCCCGAGTTCCTCGAAAAATGGGCCTTCGGTGCATTTTCCAATGCATTTCCGGGCTTTGAGCAGGACTGCATCCGGCATTTCCCTGCGGAAATGCTCGACGGCAGCCGACCCGGACTTGACGCCGCGGAAAAAGCTCAGAATGGACACCTTTCCCGGGAGGGCGTCTCCGGAAGGTTCTTCTACGAAGATTACCTTGTCCCCGGCAGGGAGACTCTTGGCAAGAGCCAATGCTTTTCCGCCCATTCCGAGGAATATATGCGTCCTTGCGGACGAAGCCTTGCGGGAGTGGGTCAGCAGCCATATCCTGCTGACCAGCCTCCCCGCCAGGAAATGTACGATCAGTATCGATGTCGTCCAGACAGCGCAGATGAACAGACCTTGCAGGAGGATGAGGTGTACCTGCGGATTCGCCACCCCTCCCATGACCGCTCCGTCAAGCAGGTTGAAGTATGGGGTCATGTTGCCGAAGGTGTAGATCACCTTGAAGAGGAACAGGTCCGCTGCGGTGAACATCGCCAGGACCAGCTTCGGGAACCATGCCTTGGCCGAGGCATAGTCATAGACCTGCCAGTACAGCAAGGTGGCCAGGAGGAATATCACCAGGGCCGGGATCCATAGCTTGTCCGGTCGTCTCTTCAGCAACGACAGGGTCAGCGTACAGTAGAACAGTACGGCGATGATGACCAGGCAGGAGACTGTTCCGGCGCTCATCTGTTCGATAAAGCTTGTCATGTCCTTACAGATAGAACACTCTCAGTATATTGGCGCCCTTGCTGTCCTTTCCGCCAAGTGAGAATGCGACCGAAGCCATGATTCCGCTGTTGTCGAAAGGATATGAATCGTACTGCTTGGTTCCGAAAATATTGGCATTGCCCTTCATCGACCTGTAACCGACTCTGAAACTGGCGTTCAGGACGGGGAATCTGGTGTTGAATTCGAGTCCCAGGAAAATATCGGTCATGTTGACGTAAGGGAACTTCATGCCCTCCAGCATGCTCCATTCAAGTTTGTGAACCTGGGGAAGGAAAGCATAGGAGGCGAGAAGGTTGACGTCAAGATGCTGATGGACTCCACCGCCCATGCGGAATTCTCCGTTCAGGAAAAAGATGCTTCCGCTGAAAAGGTACTGTGGCGCTCCGTTGAGGGCCGACTCCGGGAGGTCCGTTTTGAAAGCGGTCGCGCGCGCGATTGAAGTTGAGTATCCCGGGAAAACGGGGAACTTGAACACGGAGACGGTTCCCATCTCCTTATAGGGATTTTCCCCGACATTGATGAAATTGTCGGAAAGGCCTAGCTCTCCGGAGATGGCCGCGAAGCAGCCGCCTTCGGAGTAGGACATACGGTTCAGAGTGGTATGCCTCTCGTTGAAGTTGAAAACGCCCTTGTATGCAAGGTCCTTGCTTTTCCTTTCACCGCGCAGGCGCACTCCTCCGCTGAATCCGGGCTCGGGGCCGTTGCTGAAGCGGCGGAACTCGTACTTGTATCTGCCGTAAGGCAGTTCGACTACGGCGTCGGTAAAGTGGTCATATTCGTGGACGCGGGGCTCTCCATCAAGAGATGTGATATAAACGTTGAAGCCGGATACTGCATTGGTAGTGCTTCTGAAAGCATCCGACGAAATCCTCAAGGGATGACTGGGCTTCAGGGATACGTTGAGAGTGTCGATGCCTCCGATGACTCCGGACTGCCTGACGAAGGTAACCGGATAATAGCCTTTCTGCTTGAGCGTAATGGTGTTCTCGCCCAATGGAATAGCCTTGTTGTACACGGGGGTGCGGATACCGTCGGCCACTCCGTTGATGACGACCTCGACTCCCGCCGGCATCGAATTGATGTTCAGGTAGGAGAGGGGATTCATGTTGACTTCGAAGTCCAGGGTCTCTCCCGGCTTGACGTGGATGGTATAGGTGGGAACCTCCGACATGAAATCCTTCTTCTCGAAGGAGATCTTATGGTCGTCGGCGGTCATCTGTATCTCGATCTGGTCGGTCAGGGTACCGATGGGGGTCATACCGTCCTTAATGACCGCTCCGTCGGCATTCCTTCCGTTGAAGAAGCGGACTGTGCCGCGCTTCGGAGTCATGATGACATCGAGAGGCACAGTCTCGCCTTCCCTGACGGTGAAGGAGTAAGAGTAATCCTCGAAGTCCTCCGCCGTGGCGGTGACCATATAGGTCGCCGGCTCGAGGGGAATGACGAAGTTGCGCTCGTTGTCCTGATACAGTTCGAGGTGGGTGATGAAGGTGCCGGCGGTATTGAAGGTGCGGACTCCGCCGCGGCCATAGTAGCCGTCGAGATTGATCTGCTTTCCGCCTATGAACAGTTTCGGGTTCTTGTTGTCGAGGTTGCCCGTTGCAGCATTGATCGTCAGCTTGGCCAGGGCGAAGCGCGGAGTGAGATCGAAATGGTATTCCTTGGTCACTTTCGGGTCGTCGTCGGCGCTGACGCTGATGAAAGTATCGATGGCGAAATAGTCGTTCCTGAGGATATGGATGGGAATCTCGCCTTCTTTCAATGTGATCGTGACCGGTGTAATGCGTGGTGTCGGGTCACTGCCGATGGTGACCTGCGAACCCTCCGGATTGGTAATGATACGGATGCTGCGCTCCTGAAGGGGACGGGCGATCTGGAGGACAGGGAGCCCGCGGGTGACGGTCTTGCCTCCGACGTTCATCTTGATGAGGATTTCGCCATTGCGGAAGGACGGATCGGGATTGGCTTCGGCGACGATGGCGAGATTGTTGTCGGCACGCGTCAGCTTGCACCAGTCCGGGCTGCTCTCGATCTCCCATTTTCCGGTACCGCCTTTACCGGCAAGTACGGTCACGCTGTGGGCCTCCGACGTATAAGCGAAGTTTACGAACGGCTCCGAGAATACCAGTCGCTCGCTTTCTTTCTTGGCTGCCGCCAGCTTGTCAAGCTCGCGGAGGCATTTTTCATAGTCGGGACGGATCTCTTTCGTGAAGTCCTCGTACTGCCTGTACAGTTTGAATATTCCATCATACTGTGCTTTGGCTGCGGCGAAGTCGCCGTTGAGAAGGTACAGGTTGGCCGCGTTTTTCATAGTCTCGAAAGACTCTTTCTCTCCGGCGGTCTGTGCCATGCCCGTCACTCCTGCAACCAGCAGGACCAACAGGGTCAGTAATCCTTTTTTCATGTTGTCGGTGCTATGTTATATACTATTCTCTATCGCTTCAATGTCCTTGTCGGCAGGCAGGCCGAGCAGGGAGTCGAGTTGGTGGATCTTCCGTATGTTTGTCGAGATGGCGCCGGCGGATGCGGAGACATTCTCCTTCGATGCATATTTCAGGGGTTCGTACAGGGCTTTGACGGTATTGATCCTGCGTTCGCGGATGTCCGACATGGAACGGGACACCCGTTCACGGATGGCGGAGAAGTCGGGTGTCTCCGGCGCCTTGACCGTCAGCATGCCGGCGCTTCTTGAATACATGTCTTCAGCTTCGCTGATGGCCGGGATGATGAATTCAAGGGAATCCTCCTGAGCCAGCCATCCGTCCACGTGAGACAGAATGGCCGCGCCTTGCTCCTGCAGGCGCGCGGACTTGCCCTTCTCGGATGCGTGGAAGCCCAGGAAGGCGAGCAGCAGGACCGCTGCGGCAATCAGCGGGACGGCGGCCCGCTTGAGAAGGATGCGGGCTTTGCCCGGATTGTTCGAAAGCCCTTCAGCCGGCATTCCTTCCAGGGTGTGCCGGACGTTGGCTGACAGCTGCTCCAGCCCGTCTTCGGGTTTGAGCAGCGAATCTATGTAATTGATGCTTTGAAGGTAATATGCCCTGTCACGGTTGTAGGCGACATCGTCGAGACGGTAGACGAGGATGGGACGGTGGCACTTGTCCGCGAAATAGTTGATCTCCCTTCCGACTTCAGCCGAGTCGTTGGCGTTTTTGGAGTGGAGATAGATGAGCATGTCGCTCGAGTCCATCGCCTCTACAAGCTGGGATTGCCAGGCGGCATTGTGACGGAGGTCGCGCTCGGATGCAAAACATGCGTATCCGCACGATTCCAGATATTCTCTTACGGTATGGAGAGCTTTAGCGTCCTTGTTGGAATGGCTGATAAATGCTGTATACTTCATGCCCCCGTCAGTGCTAATAAAAAGTGGTCAGTACAATTGCCCCCAAAGGTAGCAAAAAAGGCATAAAAGACAGTTATAATTCCAGTGTATTATTTAACTTTATATGTTGAAAACTGTCTAATTAGAGTTTGAATGATACTATAACAGCAAATAACCATCATGAAAAAGATTCTCATTTCTCTCGCCGCCCTGGCTCTTGCAGCCTTCGCGGCTGATGCCCAGCCCGGAATGGGCGGCTTCGGACAGATGCCCCAGATCAACGTGACGTTCAATCCCTACGTGGAAGCTCCCGCCGGATTCGATGCGGAGCGCCCGGGCATCGACCGCGGTACCCTCGAGACTGTCGAGTACAAGTCCGAGTTCGTCGGCACCGTTCGCAAGGCGACGGTCTATCTTCCGCCTAAGTATGACGCTTCGAAGAAGTACCCCGTCCTCTATCTCCTTCACGGTATCGGCGGTGATGAGCGCGAGTGGCTTCAGGGCGTGCCCAACATCATCATGGACAATCTTTACGCCGACGGCAAGGCCGCGGAAATGATCATCGTGATGCCCAACGGACGTGCGCAGGAGAACGATAGGGCCGAAGGCAATGTCTATGCTACGGCTCCGGCTTTCGCCGCCTTCGAGCATGACCTGCTCGGCGACCTCATCCCCTTCATCGAGGGCAAATACAATGTCTATACTGACAAGATGCACCGCGCCATCGCCGGCCTGTCGATGGGCGGCGGCCAGTCCCTGAACTTCGGCCTCGGCCATATGGACGTTTTCGCCTATGTGGGCGGATTCTCCTCCGCACCCAATACCAACACTCCCGAGGTCCTCATCCCCGATGTCGAGAAGACCAAGGCTGAGAACAAGCTCTTGTGGATGGTTTGCGGAAGCAAGGACGGTCTGATGTACAACAGCTCCCGCCTCAAGGCTTTCTGCGACGAGAAGGGCGTTCCCTGTACCCTCATCGAATATCCCGACGGCGAGCACAATTTCGTCGTTTGGAAATACGGCCTCTTCAATTTCGCCCAACTGATTTTCAAATAGGAATATGAAACGCTATCTCCTCACCATCATCCTTGCGCTGGCGGCCTTGAGCGCCACGGCGCAGCCTGGCGGCGGCCGCCCCGCCTTCGCCGGTTTCTTCGGCCCTCGCGTCGATACGGTCAAGATATGGCCCAATGGCGCCCCGAACGCCTACGAGTATACGGCTCCCGCCAATCAGGACCCCAGGAGGTCCGTCGCCAACAACTATACCGAGGCCATCATGGAGGTCTATCCCGCCCGCAATCCCAACGGACAGTGCATCATCATGTGCCCGGGCGGCGGCTATGCCATGCTTTCCCTCTCGCACGAGGCCCGCAATTTCAAGGACTGGTTCAACGCCCGCGGCATCACTTACTGCGTGCTTCTGTACCGTATGCCCCGCGGACATCATGACGTTCCGCTCAGCGACGTCGAGGAGGCCATCCGCATAATGCGTGGCCGCACCGACCTCGGCATCACCTCCGTAGGTGTCATCGGCACTTCGGCCGGCGGTCACGTGGCTTCGACGATCGCCACCCATTACAAGGATGCCGTCACTCGCCCGGACTTCCAGATCCTGATCTATCCCGTCATCACGATGGATCCGTCCTTCACCCACAAGGGTTCGCTCGACGGCCTCCTCGGTGAGAATCCTTCTCAGGAACTGATCGATCTCTACTCCAACGAGAAACACGTGACTCCGGACACTCCTCCGGCATTCATCACTCTTGCTTCCGACGATTTCCTCGTACCTCCGGCGAACAGCCTGCGCTACTATGAGGCTCTCCTGGCCAACAAGGTCAGCGCCACGATGTTCATCCTGCCTACCGGCGGCCACGGATACGGCTGGAACGACACCCAGCTCTTCAAGAACGAGTGGACCAGCGCCCTCAGCACCTGGCTCGACCACGTGGTCAAAAAATGATAATGGATAAAAGAAAATAGAGGCTGACCCCGAATATCGAGGTCAGCCTCTCTTTTGTATGGCGGGGCCTTAGTCCCTGCGCTGGGCTGCGGACTCGGCCTTCTGTGCAGCCTTGTTGCTCTTGAGGTCCTTCTTGGTCGCCTTCAGGTTCTGCTTGGCGGCGCTGGCCGCCTGCTTGCTTTCCTTGATGGATGCGTTTTCCTCCTTGATGGTGTTCTTGTTGTTCTTTATGGACTCGGAGAGGTTCTTGAGATGCCTCTCCGACTCGGCGAGGTTGGTCTCCATCCTGGAGATTTCGTTATCCATGGCATCAAGGGCGGCTCTGTTGTCCCTGGAGAGCCTGCCGTCGGACTTGAAGGCTTTCTTTTGTGCGGAATAGGCTTTCTTCTTGAGCTTGATGGCTTCCTTCTGCTGCTTGATCGAGGACTTCATGGTCTTGATGTCCTCCTTGGCATTGTCGATGTCGAGCTTGGCCTGCTTGATCTGGTCCTGGCTCCTGTTGATGTCCCTGCGGGAGTCGCGGGCTTGCTGCCTGCTGTCGCGCTGAGCCTGCTGTACGGCGGCCTTGCTCTCCCTCACGAGGGAGTCGGCCTTGGTCTGCGCTCCGAGGGATACGCAGCCCGCCGCCAAGAGTAGAATGCAAATGATCCTTTTCATATCGTATTCAAGAATTTGAGACTAAAGTTTCGAAGAGAGTAACGCTTTCATGTCCTTGGCGGTGAGGGCTGCGCCGGCGATGTTACCATCGGGACCGACCAGGACCATGGTAGGAATCCAGTGGATGCCGAAGGCCTCGGATACGGGATTCTCCTTCCACTTGATGAGATTGGAGACCTGGGGCCACTCGAAGCCCTGTTCTTCCAGACATTTGTTCCAAGCGTCCGCCTCGTGGTCGAAAGACACGCCGAGGATCTTGACGCCCTTGGGCGAGAACTCATTGTAGAGTTCCTTGACTGCGGGGAACTCCTCGCGGCAGTCGGGGCACCAGCTGGCCCAGAAGTCCAGCACCACCCACTGGCCGGCGAAGTCGGCCAGGCTGAGAGTCACCCCTTCCGGGGTGTTCATCTCCAGGGCCGGAGCGGCTTCGCCGGCCTTGAGGTCGGGCATGTACTTGGACATGTCCCGGGTCTCCTCGGCGACGGGCTCCGCCTCGGCTTTCTTCTGCCGGTTCCCGCAGGAAACGGCGCAGGCGGTCGCAAGGACCACCGCAATGATGGGAAATATGTGCTTGTTCATCATTTATCTTGTTGATTCCGAATAGCAAATATACAATCTTTTTGAGTATATTTACGAAAACAAATCCATTAGACAATGAAAAAATACTTCCTCTCCGCGGTCCTGTTCTTCCTGACCGTGGCATCGTTCGCCTGCACCAACCTTATAGTTGGCAAGAAAGCTTCCGTGGACGGAAGCGTCATGTGCACCTATAATTGTGACGGTTTCGGTTTCGCTTCTCCTTTGACATATTCGGCGCCCGGACGCCATGCAGCCGGGGAGATGATCCCGGTAAGGGGCTTCGGCCCGACCGGCAACGGCAAATATATAGCCCAAGCAGCATACACCTACGGTGTCGTCGGCCTGATGAACGAGAACCAGGTGACCATTGTGGAGACGACTTGGGACGGACGAGAGGAGCTTCGCAACCCTGAAGGCCTGCTGGACTATTTCACCCTGATGGGCATCGCGCTGCAGCGCAGCACCAATGCGCGCGAGGCCATCGCCGTGATCGACCAGCTCGTGCAGGAGTATGGATACAGCTCCACCGGCGAGAACTTCGTAGTGGCCGACAAGGACGAGGCCTGGATAATGGAGATCATCGGCAAGGGCCCCGGGCGTACGGGAGCAGTCTGGGTGGCGCTCCGCGTCCCCGACGACTGCATCTGCGCCTATGCCAACTCCAGCCGCATCCGTCAGTTCCCGCAAGCTAAGAAAGCCGACAAGAAGCTCGGTTTCTGCGTGGTCGAGGGCGAGTGCATGTACTCTGCCGACGTCATTTCCTTCGCCCGTGAGATGGGTTACTATGACGGCCCCGATGCGGATTTCAGTTTCCGCGAAGCCTACGGTCCGCTGGATTTCAGCGCCATCCGCTACTGCGAGGCCCGGGTCTGGAGTTTCTTCCGCCACCATTATGACACTGCTGAGATCGACTCGTATCTTCCCTTCATCAATGGCCGGACCGATGTCATCGACCATCTTCCTTTATGGATCAAGCCCGACAAGCCCCTCTCGGTCCGCGACTTGATGAATGACATGCGCGACCACTACGAGGGTACCGCCCTGGATATGACCGCCGATGTCAGCGCCGGTCCCTGGGCTTCCCCGTACCGCAACCAGCCCGTCAACTACAAGAGCAGTGACGGAACCGACATGTTTCGCGAGCGCCCCATCGGCTGCCAGCAGAGCGGAATGACCATGGTCTGCCAGATGCGTGACTGGCTGCCCGACGCCGTCGGCGGCGTGACCTACTTCAATATGGACGATGCCTCGATGGTGGCGTACGTGCCAGTGTACTGCGGCATCGACCGCATCCCGGACCCGTTCCGTCGCGAGAACAACGACATCCGTGAGTTCAGCACCGAAAGCGCTTTCTGGATGAACAACTTCGTGGCCAATATGGTCTATCCGCGCTACAGCGCAATGATAGGGGACCTGCGCGAGGCGCAGTCCGAGCTCGAGGACTTCTATGCCGAGGACCAGAAGACAGTCGAAGCTGAGGCTCCCAAGCTCACTGCCGCCGAGCGAACCGAGTACCTTACCCGCAAGACCCTCAACTACACCGATATGATGATGAAGCGCTGGGACAAGCTCGCGAAGCTTCTCATCGTCAAACACAACGACCAGATCATGCAACCCAGCGAGAACGGAGTGGTCGTAGCCGGCCGCCGGTCGTCACCGGCCTATGCCCCCGCCTTCGTCGATGCCGTCAAGGCCCAGACAGGCGACCGCTACGTCAAGCCGGCGGAATAAAGCCTTGTTTATCGGCCGCGAATGGCTATATTTGTTCTTCAGAACACTAAACACTTTCCTATATGAGCCAATTGCACGTCATCAACCACCCGATGGTTCAGCACAAGCTGACCATTATGCGGGACAAGGAAACCGGATCCAAGGATTTCCGTGAACTTCTCAAAGAGATCTCCCTCCTTATGGGCTACGAAGTCACCCGTGACATCCCCCTTGAGGAAGTGGATATCGAGACTCCTATCTGTCCGATGAAAGGCCGGATCGTCTCGGGACGCAAGCTCGCGATCGTCCCGATCCTGCGCGCCGGTATGGGTATGGTAGAGGGCTTGCATGAGCTGGTGCCCGTCGCCAAGGTCGGTCATATCGGCCTGTACCGCAACGAAGAGACTCACGAGCCAGTGGTCTATTACTGCAAACTCCCTGAGGACATCCAGGATCGTCTCGTCATCGTCACCGACCCTATGCTCGCGACCGGCGGCAGCGCCTGCGACGCCTTGAGCATGCTCAAGGAGCGCGGCTGCACCAACATCCGCCTGATGTGTCTGGTCGGCGCCCCCGAGGGCATCGAGAGAGTCAGGATGGCCCATCCCGACGTGGACATCTACCTCGCCGCGGTCGATGACCACCTCAATGAGAATGCCTACATCGTCCCCGGTCTCGGCGACGCCGGCGACCGAATCTTCGGAACGAAATAGTAATTGCTTCCTAGGAGCAAAAATGCGGAAGGTCTGCAAAAATGCTGCAGACCTTCCGCGTTCATTATGCCTCC
>CAMJHW010000012.1 GCA_946405645.1 uncultured Bacteroidales bacterium | reverse complement strand
ATTCGCTGAACCACGCTTCCATCATCGACGGAGTCCGCCTCTGCAAGGCCGTCCGTTACAGGTATGCCAATGCCGACATGGAAGACCTTGAGAACTGCCTCAAGCAGGCCCAGGTCCAGCGCCACCGCATCATCGTGACCGACGGCGTGTTCTCGATGGACGGCAACGTCGCACCTATGGACAAGATCTGTGACCTGGCGGAGAAGTATGACGCTCTGGTGATGGTCGATGAGAGCCACTCCGCCGGAGTGGTCGGACCTACCGGCCGCGGCGTCGCCGAGCAGTTCGGCTGCTACGGCCGCATCGACATCCACACCGGCACGCTCGGAAAGGCCTTCGGCGGCGCCGTCGGCGGCTTTACCACCGGTCGCAAGGAAATCATTGACATGCTCCGCCAGCGCTCCCGTCCTTACCTCTTCTCCAACTCGCTGCCGCCTATGATCGTCGCGGCCGCCCTGGAGACCTTCAGCATCCTCGCCGAGAACGACGACCTGCACACCAAGCTACAGGCCAACGTGGATTATTTCCGTGACAAGATGATAGCTGCGGGCTTCGATATCAAGCCCACCCAGTCGGCCATCTGCGCCGTGATGCTGTATGATGCTCCGCTGTCCCAGAAGTTCGCCGCCAAGATGGCTGAGGAGGGGATATTCGTCACCGGCTTCTACTACCCGGTGGTTCCGAAGGGCCAGGCCCGCATCCGCGTGCAGCTCTCCGCTGCGCACGAGCGCGCCCATCTCGACCGTGCCGTAGCCGCCTTCGTCAAGGTCGGCCGCGACCTCGGCGTCATCGGCTAGCTTCCAGTCATGTGTCTTGCCTTTATGCGTTCTTACGATGAGTGATCTGAATGAGGATGGTTCCGAGGATGCCTGAGCAGAGGGAGCCGAGCAGGACGGCGATCTTTCCGGCGTCGCGCATCTGCATCATAATGTCCGCGGGCTGATCCGCAAAGGACAGCGTATCCACGAATATGGACATCGTGAAACCGATGCCGCCCAGACAGGCGACCGCGAAGAGCATCTTCCAGGTCGCCTTTGCCGGCATTTCGCCGACCTTGCATTTGATCGCAAGCCAGCTGGCGAGAGTGATGCCTATGGGCTTTCCGAGGAGGAGTCCGAGGAAAACTCCCATGCCTGCGCCTCCCAGTACGGGGTCGATGTGGAATACGTTGAAGTATGACGGGTCCGTTATCTCCACACCGGCGTTGGCCAGTGCGAAGATGGGCATGATCAGGAAGTTGACCCAGGGCGAGAGGGCGTGCTCCACGCGATAGCTCATGTCCATGGAGCCGCTGCAGATCTTGCGGAGCTCCCGTATGTAGTGGCGCTGCGGTCCGTTGGGGAAAGCCTTGGTCTCGATGTGCTTGTCCCATCCGTCCATCCTCGCGATGTACATTGCGCGCTTATGGAAGAAGTAAGCTTTGTTGTAACGCGGCTTAACCGGGATGAGGAAGGCCATCACCACGCCGGACATCGTGGCGTGGATGCCGGAATAGTAGAACAGCACCCAGACCAGCACTGCGAAGAACAGATATGGCAGCATGCGTTTCTCTCCCAGCCACCTGAGTATCAAAGTGCAGATGATCAGGCCGAACGCGATGGCCAGCAGGCCGAGATTGATGGCTCCTCCGTAGAAGATCGCCACTACAAGGATGGCTATAAGGTCGTCGGCGATCGCCAGGGCTGTCAGGAAGACTTTCAAAGATATCGGGACTTTGTCTCCCAGTACGGACATGATGCACACCGCGAACGCGATGTCGGTAGCCGTGGGGATACCCCATCCTGAGGCGGCGGCCGTTCCGTGGTTCACGAGGGTGAAGATGAGGGCGGGTACCAGTACTCCGCCGAATGCGGCGATGACGGGCAGCAATGCTTTCTTCATTGAGGAAAGCTCGCCGTCGGCTATCTCACGCTTGATCTCCAGACCGACCGTGAAGAAGAAGAACACCATCAGGATGTCGTTGATGAACTTTTCGATGGTCATGTCCCTCGGGAAGAGGAAGTCGATCTGTCCGTCGGGGCTGGCGAAATGCACCTGGACGGCCGTTTCGAGAAAGTCCTTGTACAATGTTTTCGTCGCAGGCAGGTTGGCCAGCAACATCGCTACGATAACGCAGATTAAAAGCAACACTCCTTGGAACCAAGGCGCATTCGACAGTTTCCTGGTCGAATCCCCGAACTTTCGGATGGTCTTGTTCCAGGTAAAGATCGGTATTAGTCTCATGGTGCAAATTTAGTAAAAAAACCGTATCTTTGGATGACTAATAACCGACTATATGGTCAAGAAACAAATCATGATCGAATACGAGGAGTTTGTCTCCGTCGAGGAAATGTCCGCTGCGGACCGCGATTTATGCCGTGCGGCGGTCGAGGCCTTGGACGGATCCTATGCTCCGTATTCGCATTTCCACGTCGGAGCGGCCGTGCGCCTGTCGGACGGGACCATCGTGAGGGGAGCCAACCAGGAGAATGCCGCATATCCTTCCGGCATATGTGCAGAGCGCACGGCTATGTTCGCCGCCGGCGCCAATTATCCTGACAAGGATATGGAGAGCATCGCCGTCGTCGCGCGCCAGGACGGCAGGATCTGTTCCGATCCGGCCGCGCCCTGCGGCGCCTGCCGCCAGGTCATGGCGCAGTATCAGACCAAGTCGGGCAAACCTTTGTCCGTTATCCTGGTAGGTGCGAGCCGTATAATGAAATTCGCGCGGGTGGACGACATCCTCCCACTGATCTTCGACAATATCTAGATAACTCCAGAACCGATCATTTCTCCGTCTTCGCCGTACCACACGGCGAACTGTCCGGGCGTGATTCCTCGCTGCGGCGCATCGAACAGCATATAGAGTCCGTTCTCACGCATCAGGACGAAGGCGTCCTGCAGAGGCTGGCGGTAGCGGATGCGCACGCGGTAGCGGCGGATGTCGCCGGGCTGCATCTTCAGGTCCGGACGTATCCAGTGGATTTCGTCGGGGGCCACCCGCAGGCAGATGCGTGACAGGCCTTTGTGCTTGTGACCTTCGCCGACGTAGATGATGTTGCGTTCGATGTCCGTGCCGATGACGAAGATGGAATCCTTGTGTCCGCCGATGTTGAGACCCTTGCGCTGGCCGATAGTGTAGAACTGGGCTCCTTCATGCCGCCCTGCTACCTTGCCGTATGGATTGGCCTTGTAACGCGTTTTCTTGACGTGATGCTTGCCGGAGCGGTAAACTTCCGTCTCGAAACTCAGGGCGTCGTACCGGACCGGCTGCGAGAGTCTGAGAAGGGTGGCGTCGTCCATAGCTTTCAGGGCAGCCGTCGAGTATTCGTTCCTTGCAGAACCGGAAGGTGATGACTTGTCCTCTGAGATGTAGTCCGTTATGAGCATAGGCTCGGCGGAAGGGTCCTTGAGGAGAGAAGCCACGGTATCCTTGATGAAACGGTATTGGGGATTGTCGTCGTAGTAAGCGTCGAATACCTCCACGACGTCTCCCTCGACGGATTTGAGCTTCTGCTGGAGGAAGACCGGCAGATCGACCTTGCCCACGAAACAGATTCCCTGCGAATCCTTCTTGTCCGCGGAAGGCAGGTCCGCCTCGGCAGCCAGACGCCGGACTTCCGGCTTGCATAGGTCCCCGATGGGGAACATGGCCTTGGCAAGCTGGTCCTGCGACAGCTGGCAGAGGAAGTAGCTCTGGTCCTTGCCGGGATCGACTCCTTCGAGTATGCGGTATATAGGACCGTCGGGCCCGCTGATCGTCTCCTTGCGGCAATAGTGGCCCGTGGCCACCATGTCCGCACCGAGCCGCTGCGCGGCCTTCATGAAAGCGTCGAATTTGATCTCGCGGTTGCACAGCACGTCGGGATTGGGCGTGCGTCCCTTGGAATACTCGTCGAACATGTAATCGACCACCCTCTGCCGATACTCCTTGCTCAAGTCCACGAAATAGAACGGGATGCCGATCTTCCTGGCGACCATTTCAGCCACGAAGCGGTCTTCCTCCCATTCGCAGTCGCCGTGCAGCGTCCCCTCGGTGTCGTGCCAGTTCTGCATGAACATGGCAAATACGTCATAACCCTGCCGCTTGAGCAGCAGGGCGGCGACGCTGGAGTCCACTCCACCGGAGAGTCCGACGCAGACTTTCATATCAGAAAAGCTTTCCGGCCCATTTCTCGGAGAGGAGCTTGGCCGCATCTTCCACTTCGTTGTCGCTGAGCGGCTTGCGCTTCGCGGCAGCATCGGCTTTGCGCTCCGACGCGAACTGCTCCTTGAGCAGGGCGAACTGGCGCTTGGTGTCGAGCGTAAACTCTCCGTTTTCGATCCAGGCGAAATATGACGGCTCGCTCTCCCATACCTCGCGTGCGGTCTTGCCCTTGTGCTTGCCGAAGCTGATGGTGGGCTCGCCGTTGTCGTTCAGGTACAGGCGGCCCGCGAAGTCCACGCTGCGGGCGCGGGCGCCTATCCTGGCCAGTGCATCCACGTCATTCTTGAGTGATTCCTGCTGGAACTCGGTCGGTTCCTTGTAACGGTCCAGCTGGGCCTTGAGCACTTCGTAAGTGGCGAGAGTATCAGCTTCTGCAGTATGGGCGTTCTCGAAGTCCCTGCCTCCGCAGTAGAAGCGGTAGGCGGCCCTGAGGTTGCGGGGCTCCATGTGGTGGTAGATGTTCTGGACATCGACCATCTTGCAGTCGTGGAGGTCTATTCTGCCGATGCAGTCGAGCATCTCCTGCGCCTTTTCGCGGGCCTTCGGATCCTTGATGCGTGTCTTGCAATAGTCACGGACACGTTCGATCTCCTCCGCCAGGAGCGGGAGGTCGAACTTGGTGGAATTGAAGCCGGCGAGGTCGCTCCCGGCGAGCCAGTCGGCCACTTCCGGCAGCACTTCGATGAATTTGGGGCAGTTAACGAGATCCTCGTCCTTCACGCCGTTCACTTCCGAGGCGCTGGGGCTGATGGGGATGACGCGGTGGTTGCGGTAGTCCCAGGGCTTAATCTTCCATGTTTTGATCAGAGGGTCGCCGCCTTCCGGAAGCACCTTGACGAAGCTGAGTTCGATGATGCCGTCCGTCGCAATATTAAGGCCGGTGCTCTCGATGTCGAAGAAGAGCAACGGCCTGTCGAGTTTGAGATCCATAATAATCTTTTAGATGGCCACAGGCATGATGATACCGCAGATCTTCTCGTTCTCCGCTTCCTCTTCGGCGGGAAGGATGAGTGCGGCCCTGCGCGGGTCGGCGAACTTCATGACGAGGTTCTCGCAGGTCATGTTGGAGAGGATGTCGACCAGAAAGGGCGACTTGAAGCCGATGGTGAGATTGTCCCCGCTGTAGTCGCAGCTGATCTTCTCATAGGCGGTGGTGGCGAAACCGAGGTCCTGCGCGGTGGTCTCGAGCTGGTCCGGCTTGAGGTCGAACTTGACGTGGTTGGAGGCTTTGTTGGCGCAGACGGCCACGCGGCGGATGGTGTTGAGGAACTGCGTGCGGTTGATCTTGAGGATGTTGGCGTTGTTCTGAGGGATGACGTCGCGGTACTTGGGATACTTGCCCACGATGAGGCGGCAGACCATCATGGTGGCGCCGAACTTGAAGACGACGGTGGTGGAGTCGAAGACGGCCTGCACCTCGTCGATGTCCTTGCCGATGATAGACTTGAGCACAGTAGCGGGCTTCTTGTGGAGTATGAACGAGTACTTTCCGGGGGACTTGACGTCACCGGTGGTGTAGCAGATGAGCTTGTGAGAGTCGGAAGCGACAAGCGTGGTGCTGTCCACGTCGATGTCGAAGAAGATGCCGTTCATCACCGGGCGCATCTCGTCGTCGGCGGTGGCGTACACCGTGCCGTTGATGCCGTCCACGAGGGTCTGGGCCGGGAACACGACGGTCTGTGCATCGTCACCGGCGCCCTTGATCTCGGGGTAGTCCTCGGCGGGGAAATAGGGGAGGACGGAGTTGCCGCTGGACCAGCGGCACTCGAAGGAGCTGTCGCTGACGGTCTTGATGCTGATGGGCTGGTCGGGAAGGGCCTTCAGAAGGTCGATGATATGACGGGCAGGAACTGCCATGCTGCCCTCTTCGGCGGTGGAATCCACCTCTACGTCGGTGCGCAGCGTCAGTTCGGTGTCAGACGCCGTGATCTCGAGGATATTCCCGTTCAGGACGAAGAGGAAGTTCTCCAGGATGGCGAGCGCAGACTTGGAAGGGATGGCTTTGGATACGTCCGATATGCCTTTGAGCAGTTCTTGGCTAGATACTTTGAATTCCATACTCTCTTACTTTTTACGATTGTACAAATGTAAGAATTAAATGGAAATATTTTGGCATATATTTTGAGTTTTTACTCCCCGGACGGACGAAACTGACATTTTGTCCGTTCCGGTCGTGTTGATAATGTTGAAACAAAATAGAATCATTATGAAAAAAGGTTTATTGACTATCCTGGCGTCGATCCTTGTCAGTGGACTGACAGCCTATGCCATCGTCAAGAGCACCGCGCCGGAGATCGCACCGGCGGCCGTCTCTTCGGATGGCTCATCCTTCCGTACGGTCAATCTCGAGCAGACCGACTATCCCGATTTCACATATGCGGCGGAGTCCGCGGTCGATGCCGTCGTCTATGTCGCTGTGACCATCAAGACCACTGTCCAGCAGCAGCAATACTTCGACCCGTTCGAGTTCTTCTTCGGCTATCCCGGAGGTGGCTCCGGCCGTCAGCTCCAGCCTCAGGAGCGTGAGCAGAGGGGCAGCGGCTCCGGCGTGATCATCCGCCCGGACGGTTACATCGTCACCAACAACCACGTCGTCAACGGCGCCACCGAGGTCCAGGTCGTCCTCAACAACAACAAGACCTATGAGGCCAAGGTCATCGGCACCGACGAGGCGACCGACGTCGCCCTCATCAAGATCGACGCCGAGGGTCTTCCCACCATCCCGTTCGCCGACTCCGACAACCTCCGCCTCGGAGAGTGGGTGCTCGCCATCGGCAGCCCGTACAACCTCCGCAGCACCATCACCGCCGGCATCGTCAGCGCCAAGGGACGTTCCATGGGCGGCGCCACCGACCAGGATCCTTACGGACGCCAGAGCGGCCAGCCCAAGATGAAGATCGAGTCCTTCATCCAGACTGACGCCGTCGTCAACCCCGGCAACTCCGGCGGCGCGCTCGTCAACAAGGCCGGCGAGCTGGTCGGTATAAATACCATGATCTACTCCCAGACCGGCTCCTATTCCGGTTATTCCTTCGCCGTCCCTTCCAACATCGTGCGCAAGATCGTCGAGGACCTCATCGACTTCGGCTCCGTCAAGCGCGCGCGCCTTGGCGTGACCTATCGCCTGCTTACGGAAGATGATCAAAAAGAATTGAAACTTTCTTCTCTTGACGGCGTATATATTGAGGAGGTTTCCGCAGGAAGCTCCGCTGACAAGGCCGGCATGAAGAAGGGCGACGTGCTTCTCGCCATCGACGGTGCCAAGGTCAACAGCATGGCTTTCGTACAGGAAAAGGTGAACGGCTACCGCCCCGGAGACAAGGCAGTCCTCAGAGTTTACCGCAATGGCAACGAACGTGACTTCGAGGTCACTTTCCTTGGAACGACTGAAGAGACCGGAACGGTCAGCGACGATGGATCCATCGCATTCTATGGCTCCAAGCTTCGCAAGGCTCCGCAGGAGACCCTTGACAGGCTCGGCCTGAAGAACGGCGTCGAGATCGTGTCCGTTGGGGACGGCAAGCTTCTGGATGCGGGCGCATCCGAAGGGTTCGTGATCCTTTACGTCAACGACCAGCCTGTGAGCAAACCCGAAGAAGTTATCGAGATCGCCAAGAAGTCCAGGCGCGCCATCTATATCGAAGGCGTAACATCGTCCGGCAGGGCTTCCTACTTCGGTTTCGGTAAGGAATAGACCCGCAGGTGAAGCCGCGAATATGTCGCGTCCCCATCCACGGGGACGCGACAATTATTTTATACCGTATATGAGACAGTTAAAGATCACAAAGTCCATCACCAACCGCGAGAGCGCATCCCTGGACAAGTACCTCCAGGAGATAGGCCGCGAGGAACTGGTGTCCCCGGAAGAGGAAGTCGAACTTGCCCAGCGCATCCGCCAGGGCGACCAGGCCGCACTTGAAAAACTTACCCGCGCCAACCTCCGTTTCGTCGTGTCGGTCGCCAAGCAGTACCAGAACCAGGGCCTGAGCCTTCCCGACCTCATCAACGAAGGCAACCTCGGCCTTATCAAGGCCGCCGAGAAGTTCGACGAGACCAGGGGTTTCAAGTTCATTTCCTATGCAGTGTGGTGGATCCGTCAGTCCATCCTTCAGGCCCTTGCCGAGCAGTCGCGTATCGTGCGTCTGCCGCTGAACCAGGTGGGTTCCCTGAACAAGATAAACAAGGCCCTCGGCAAGTTCGAGCAGGAGAACGAGCGCCAGCCCTCGAACGAGGAGCTCGCCGAGATGATCGAGGTGCCCAAGGACAAGATAGCCGACACCCTCCGTGTCTCCGGCCGCCACGTTTCCGTGGACGCTCCGTTCGTGGAGGGCGAGGACAACAGTCTGCTCGACGTCCTTCCCAACGACGATTCCCCGTCCGCCGACCGCGGCCTCGTGAGCGAGTCGCTGAGCACGGAGATCGAGCGCGCGCTTCAGATCCTGACTCCGCGCGAGCGTGAGATCATCAAGAGCTTCTTCGGCATCGGATGCCAGGAGATGACCCTCGAGGAGATCGGTGAGCGTCTCGACCTCACCCGTGAGCGTGTGCGCCAGATCAAGGAGAAGGCCATCCGCAAGCTCAAGAAACCCAGTGCAAGCAAACTCCTGAAAACCTATCTCGGCTGATGACACCCGAATCATTCATTGCAAGCAAGGCCGTATCGGCCGTCAAGGATCTGTACAATGCTGACATAGAGGTTTCGGCCGTCCAGGTCCAGGTCACCAGGAAGGAGTTCGAAGGCGATTATACCCTGGTGGTGTTTCCGCTCCTGCGGATCTCCCACTCGTCTCCCGACGCCACTGGCAATGCGATTGGGGAATGGTTCCGCGCCAATGTCCCCGAGATCAGCGCTTTCAACGTTGTCAAGGGTTTCCTGAACATCAGCCTGTCACAGTTCTGGTGGAACTCCCTTTTCTCCTCGATAGCATCGGATCCGGATTTCGGCATCCTGCCTGCTACCGGGCGCAAGATCATGGTGGAGTTCTCATCTCCCAACACCAACAAGCCGCTCCATCTCGGCCACATCCGCAACAATCTCCTCGGAGATTCCGTTTCCCGCCTGCTCAAGGCCAGCGGCAACGACGTGATCAAGGCCACCCTCGTGAACGACCGCGGAGTGCACATCTGCAAGTCGATGTATGCTTGGCAGCAGTCCTTCGCCGGGGCGACTCCGGAGAGCACCGGCAAGAAGGGCGACCATCTCGTCGGCGACTGCTATGTTGAGTTCAACAACATCCTTACCCGCGAGGTGAAGGAGTTGGTTGCCGGCGGCATGGACGAGGAGACTGCCAAGAAGGAAGCCCCCTGCATGAAGGCCGTGCACGAGATGCTGGTCAAATGGGAGGAGGGCGACAGGGAAGTACGTGATCTCTGGGCCATGATGAACGGCTGGGTGTTCGAAGGCTTCGACCAGACTTACAAAGCCCTGGGCATCTCCTTCGACAAGGTTTATTACGAGCATGACACATATCTTCTGGGCAAGGAACTTGTCCAGAAAGGGCTGGACAACGGCGCGTTCGTGCGCGATCCTGACGGTTCGGTATGGTGCGACCTTACGGCCGACGGGCTCGACCGCAAGCTCGTCCTGCGCTCCGACGGGACGTCGGTCTATATCACGCAGGACCTCGGCACTGCCGAGCGCCGCTTCTCGGAGGACAGTCTCGACTCGCACGTCTATGTCGTAGGCGACGAGCAGAACTATCATTTCGCAGTCTTGAAGCTCATTCTTGCCAAGCTCGGCTTCGAGTGGGCCGACCGCATCTACCATCTGTCCTATGGAATGGTAGAGCTGCCCGAAGGCAAGATGAAATCCCGCGAGGGCACCGTGGTGGATGCCGACGACCTGATCGAGAAGATGTACGAGGAGGCGAAGGCAACCTCGGAAGAGTCCGGAAAGCTCGAGGGGCTTGCCGACGACGAGAAGGAGAAGCTCTACCGTATGATCGGTCTCGGCGCGCTCAAGTATTTCATCATCAAGGTGGATCCCAAGCGCAAGATGCTCTTCAACCCCAAGGAGTCCATCGACTTCAACGGCAACACCGGCCCTTTCATCCAGTACACTCATGCCCGTATCTGCAGCATCCTCCGCAAGGCCGAAGAGCGCGGACTGATGCATACCGTAGCGGAGATTCCCGAGGGAGTGGAACTCAGTCCCAAGGAGATCCGCCTCGTCAAGATACTCAACGGATACCCTCAGAAAGTCGCCGAGGCGGCTGCTGCCCTCTCTCCGGCACTCATCGCGAACTATGCCTACGATCTGGCCAAGGAGTTCAACCAGTATTATCACGATACTCCCATCCTTCGCGAGGAGGATCCGGGCCTGCTGAAGATGAGGCTCGTCCTCATCTCCACGCTCGCCTCAGTCCTTCGGAAGGCCACCGACATCCTCGGCTTCAGCCTGCCCGAAAGGATGTAATCCTTATGCCGGACAACTATATGATACCGACCTCCGTCAAGGAGGTGCAGAAGCTCGGATGGGACTACATCGACGTCATCCTCTTTACGGGTGACGCCTTTGTGGACCATCCGAGTTTCGGCTCAGCATGCATAGCGCGGTATCTTCAGAAGTTCGGTTACCGCGTGGCCGTCGTTCCCCAGCCCAACTGGCGCGATGACCTGCGCGATTTCAAGAAGCTAGGGGCGCCGCGCCTGTATTTCGGAGTGAACTCCGGCGCGATGGATTCGATGGTGAATCACTACACCGCAGGCAAGCGCCTCCGTCACGACGATGCATACACACCTGACGGCAAGTTCGGACAGCGTCCGGACTATGCCGTCACCGTATATTCACGCATCCTGAAGGATCTTTTCCCGGACGTGCCGGTGGTCATCGGCGGCATCGAGGCTTCGCTCCGGCGGGTGACGCATTACGATTACTGGAAGGACAGGCTGTTCCCGTCCATCCTTGTGGACAGCCGCGCGGACTGGCTATGCTACGGAATGGGGGAGCGCCCCATGCTCGAGCTTACCCGCGCCATCGAGAGCGGGCGCAATCTCCACGACATCAGGAAGATCCCTCAGTTGGCTTTCCTGATGACCGGGAAGTGGAAGCAGCCGGACGCGCTTGTCCTGCATTCCTTCGAGGAATGCTGCCGCGACAAGCGCGCCTTCGCCGAGAACTTCCACCTGATCGAGACCCACGCCAACATGCTCCATCCCGACACCATCATCGAACCGGTCGGAGACGGGTATGTACAGATCAATCCTCCGTATCCTCCGGCCACCGAGGCGGAGATGGACTCGTTCTGGGACCTGCCTTTCACCAAACTGCCGCATCCCAGGTACAAGGACAAGCGCATCCCCGCATACGATATGATCAAGTTCTCCATCAACACCCACCGCGGGTGTTTCGGAGGCTGCAACTTCTGCACTATCGCCGCCCATCAGGGCAAGTTCATCCAGTCCAGGTCCGAGGAATCGATATGCAAGGAGGCCAAAGGCCTGCTGTCCTTGCCGGGTTTCACCGGCAACATCTCCGATCTCGGGGCGCCGACCGCCAACATGTACGGAATGGGCGGGAAGGACAAGTCGATATGTGCGAAATGCAAGCGCAAGTCCTGCCTTTTCCCCAAGCCTTGCCCCAATCTCGACCGCTCGCACGCACGTGTGCTCGGACTGTATGACAAGGTGCTGTCCATCAAGGGGATCAAGCATGCTTATATCGGGAGCGGCATACGCTACGACCTTTTCCTCGACGAGGACGGATTCGTGGACTCGACTTCCTATCCTTATTTGAAGGAACTCATACTGCGCCATACCTCCGGGCGTCTCAAGGTGGCGCCGGAGCATACCGAGGACAAAGTCCTCTACTATATGGCCAAGCCGTCCTTCCGACTCTTCGTCAGACTGAGGCAGGAGTTCGACAAGATCACAGCCAAGGCCGGACTGAAGACCGGCATAGTACCTTACTTCATTTCGTCGCATCCCGGATGTACGAGGAAGGATATGGAGAACCTCTCCCGAAATCCCGCGCTGAAGGGTATCTGGATGGACCAGGTGCAGGATTTCATGCCCACTCCCATGACGACTTCGTCCGTCATGTTCTATACGGGACTCGATCCCAGAACCATGAAACCGGTGTTCGTGGAACGCGATCCCGAACGCAAGAAAGCCCAGAAATCATTTTTCTTCAAAAAAAAGTGATTTTGGCTATGGACTTTCAGTTTTTTCACTTATTATTGCAAGCGGAATCCATTAGCATCTTTATCGTAACTAAAATCTGTTGATAAGTATGAAAATCGATACCCGTAGAAGACACGTCGTTAGCTATGAGAACATGTCGGAAGAGCTTGCAGCCGCTTTCGCAGAAAAGTATCCAAAAGGTTTCAACGATTACCTCGGAGACCTTACCAAATATACCAAACCCGACGGCACTCCGTTCTATGCCGTGACCGTCGAGACCCCCGACTCCATATACCTCGTCAAGATCAAGGTCAAGACTGACGACCTCGAGGACATCGAGCGCTGGCTCGAAGGCGAAGAGGAGGCCGAGACCGAGCAGGTGGCCGGCACCTCCGCGGGTACATCTTCTGAAGGCGAGACTCTGCCGGATGACAATATCTCCCAGTATGGCGGAGATGACGATTCATCGGAAGGAGACGCCTGAGACTTTTTAGACACTTACCGGTCGTCCTGTCCAGGGACGGCCTTTTTTGATTATGAAGGCAGGAAGGCTACTCAGTTTGTTCAAGGATCTCTCGGAGCGCAACAAGCTCCTTATCCTGTCATTCCTTGTGGGCATAGCCAGCGGCGCGGCCGCAGTGATCCTGCTCAAGCTCATCCATCTCATCCAGCATCTTCTGGCTTCGGTGCTTGCGGGCTCCACGCATGCCCTGCTCTATCTGCTTCTGCCGGGTATAGGTATGCTGATCTCTCTCCTGCTCCTTCGCTATGTCGTCAGGGATAACATCAGCCACGGCGTGACCAAAGTGCTGCAGGCAGTTTCGCGCAATGAATCCAGGATCAAGCCGCACAACATGTGGTCCTCCATCCTCACCAGTTCGGTGACCATCGGATTCGGAGGATCCGTAGGAGCCGAGGCGCCTATCGTCTATACCGGCGCGGCCATCGGCTCCAATTTCGCCCGCTGGGCGGGCATGTCGCACCGCGGCATGACCATCCTCATAGGCTGCGGCGCCGCGGGCGCCATCGCCGGCATCTTCAAGGCCCCGCTTGCTGGAGTGCTCTTCACCCTCGAGATACTCCTGTTCAACATTTCGATGAATTCCATGATGCCGCTGCTGCTCTCCACAGTGTCTGCGGCAGTCGTTTCATATCTTTTCCTTGGGCACGAGCTTCCGTTCCAGTGCACGTTGACGCCGTTCTCCATGGTCAACATCCCGTTCTACATCATCCTCGGCATCATCTGCGGAGCGGTGTCGCTCTACTTCATCCGCATGACGCTGTGGCTCGAGGACCGTTTCGGCAAGATCGCGAACCGCTATGCCCGATGGGCCTGGTGTGCCGTGGCGCTCGGCTTGCTCATTTTCCTGTTCCCGCCTTTGTACGGGGAGGGTTACGACTCGCTCGGAGTGCTGCTGAACGGCGGCGATTTCGCGATGGACGGGCCGCTCGCATTCCTGCTGCGCTCCAAATGGGGGATTCCGGCGTTCTTCCTTCTCATCCTCCTTTTGAAGGTCTTTTCGATGACCCTTACCAATGCCGGTGGCGGAGTCGGAGGCACTTTCGGCCCTACTCTGTTCGTCGGCGCCATCGCCGGATTCGTCGTGGCCAGGGTGCTCAACCTTCTTCTCGCCGGTGCCGACATTTCCGTGCCGGAACAGAATTTCGTACTGGTGGGCATGGCTGCGCTGATGGCCGGTGTCATGCAGGCACCTATGACCGCAATCTTCCTAATCGCCGAGATATCCGGCGGGTATGAGTTGTTCATTCCGCTGATCATCGCCTCCGCTTTCTCGTTCGGATCCATCCGTCTGGTCGAGAAATATTCTATCTATACCAAGCGCATCGCCCAATCCGGCGAACTCCTGACCCACGATAACGACCAGGCCGTCCTGACTCTTTTGAAGACTTCGGATCTCGTCAGGGACAAGTACCCGAGGGTGAGCATGACCGATACACTTGGAGACTTTGTGGATGTCATCTCCGACAGTGACGCGCAGGTGTTCCCGGTCCTTGATGCCAGGCAGCATCTCAAGGGCATTGTGGAGATGGACCATATCCGCAAGGTGATGTTCCGTACCGACAGCTATTCTTCCATGCACGTGAGGGACATAATGGAGGCTCCCGCCGCTGTGGTCTTCCTCGATGAAAAGATGGAGAGCGTGATGGAAAAGTTCGACCGTACAGGCGCCTGGAGACTTCCCGTTGTGGATTCGGACATGGTGTACGTAGGATTCCTGTCCAAGTCCAGGATCATGTCCGCGTATCGCACTGAACTGAAAGAAATCTCACAAGACTGATGAAAGACTTATATATCCGCCATATCGCCTCCCTGCTCGGATTGAAGCCGTGGCAGGTCGAGAACTGCGCCCAGATGTTCGAAGACGGGGACACCATCCCCTTCATCAGCCGCTACCGCAAGGAAAGGACGGGCGGCATGGACGATATGGAAGTCGCATCCGTCAAGCACTGGGTGGAGGTCTTCAGCGAGATGGAGAAGCGCAAGGAGACCATCCTCGAGACCATCGAAGGTCTCGGGAAGCTTACTCCTGAGCTTCGCGGGCAGATAGAGGGATGCGTCAATGCCAGCGAGCTGGAGGATCTGTATCTTCCGTACAGGCCGAAGAGACGCACCAGGGCCACCATCGCCCGCGAAGCGGGCCTGGAGCCCCTGGCCGACAGGCTCTTCGCCGTCAGGGGAGTGGTGGATCCCGCCGCCGAGGCGCGCAAGTTCGTCGGCGACAAGGTGGCGTCCGTCGAGGACGCGCTTGCAGGCGCGCGCGATATCATCGCCGAGCGCCTGAGCGAGACGGCATCGGTCCGCGAGACCCTTCGCGGCATCTACCGTACCCGCAGGGTATGCTCCAAGGCCACCAAGGCCGCGAAGGACAATCCCGATGCCGCAAAGTACCGCAGCTATTTCAATTTCTCGATGCCGATCGCGCGCATCCCTTCCCATAACCTTCTCGCTATGCTCCGTGCGGAGAACGAAGGGTTCCTGAGCGTGTCGCTCGATGCCGACCAGGAGAAATGCTCCAACAAGATGTATTATGATTTCTGTCAGGAGCATTCATATCCTTCGAAACTTCTTTCCGTGGAGATCCGTGCGGCGGTCGAAGATGCGTGGAAGCGTCTGCTCGATCCTTCCATCTCGAACGAGATAATCAAGGAGGCGAAGCAGAAGGCGGATGCCGAGTCTATCGAAGTCTTCGGGGAGAATCTCAAACAGCTCCTGCTGTCTCCTCCCTTGGGGCAGAAGCGTACGCTGGCCATAGACCCCGGTTTCCGCAACGGATGCAAGACCGTGTGTCTGGATGAGCAGGGCAATCTCCTGCACCACGAGATCATCTTCCCCCATCCTCCCCAGAACGAGAAGGTCAAGTCCATCATGGCGGTTTCTTCGATGATAGAGAAATACGGCATTGAGGCCGTTGCGATCGGCAACGGCACCGCCAGCCGCGAGACCGAGGATTTCATGAAGAAGGTCCACCTTCCGGAAGGGTGCAAGGTCTGGACGGTCAGCGAGGACGGAGCGTCCATCTATTCCGCGTCCGAAGTCGCACGCGAGGAGTTCCCTGACGAAGATGTGACCGTCCGCGGCGCCGTGTCCATCGGCAGGCGCCTGATGGACCCTCTCGCGGAGCTGGTCAAGATAGATCCGAAGTCCCTCGGGGTGGGGCAGTACCAGCACGACGTGGACCAGGCCCTTCTGAAGGAGAAACTGGACACTACCGTGGAGATGTGCGTGAACAGCGTCGGAGTGAATCTCAATACCGCCAGCCCGTATCTTCTCGGCTATGTCGCCGGAATCGGCCCGTCCCTGGCCGCCAGGATTGTAGCGTACCGGACGGAGTCGGGCGCGTTCAAGTCGCGCGCCGAGCTCATGAAGGTCCCGCGCCTCGGCGCCAAGGCCTTCGAGCAGTGCGCGGGCTTCCTCCGCATCCCCGATGCGGCCAATCCGCTGGACAATTCCGCAGTCCACCCCGAGTGCTACCATATCGTGGACCGTATGGCACGTGACCTTGGAGTCAGCACGGGAGAGCTGGTCGGCAATGCCGGACTCTGTTCAAAGATCTCAGCCGCCGACTATGTGGAGGGTGATTTCGGTCTGCCGACGGTGAACGATATCCTGAAGGAACTTGTCAAGCCCGGGCGCGACCCGCGCGAGCAGGCTTCGGAGTTCGAGTTCTCACAGGACGTGCATGATCTCGAGGATCTGTATCCCGGGATGGAACTCCCCGGCATCGTGACCAATATCACCAATTTCGGAGCTTTCGTCGATATAGGATTGCACGAGAACGGACTCATCCATGTGTCGCAGATGGGAGTCCGCGGCCATGCCGAGCCTTCGAAAATCCTCAAACTGCACCAGAGGATCTTGGTCTCGGTGCTGGACGTGGATTTAGAGCGGAAGCGTATTTCCTTGAGATTGGTGAAGTCCTAGGCCTGACGAGGTCTTATCTTTCTGAACTTCAGCTTGATGACGCCCCAGAATGCTTCTCCGAAGATGCCGCTGGACATCTTGGAGGTGCCTTCCTTGCGGTCGACGAAGATGATGGGGACTTCCTTGATCTTGAATCCGAGCTTGTAGGTGGAATACTTCATCTCTATCTGGAAGCCGTATCCCTTCATCTTGATACGGTCCAGGTCGATGGTCTCCAATACTTTCCGGCGGTAGCACTTGAAGCCGGCTGTGGTATCATAGACCTTCATCCCAAGAACGGTCCGGACATATACCGAGGCATAATATGACATGATCACACGGCCGATCGGCCAGTTGATCACGCTGATGCCGTTGCAGTACCTGGAGCCTATGGCCAGGTCGGCGCCGTCTTCGGAACATGCCTTGAAGAGGAGGGGAAGGTCATCGGGGTTGTGCGAGAAGTCGGCGTCCATCTCGAAGATATAGTCGTAGCCCTGCTCGACGGACCATTTGAAGCCCGTGATATAAGCGGTGCCCAGGCCTTGCTTGCCGGCACGCTCTATCATGAAGAGGCGTGAGGGGAACTCCTGCTGGAGGCCTTTGACGATGGCGGCAGTTCCGTCGGGGGAGCCGTCTTCGATGACCAGAATATTGTAGACCCCGTCCAGGGAGAATACCTTGCGGATGATGCGCTCGATGTTCTCCTTTTCGTTGTAGGTCGGGATGATGACTATTTTCCTTTCCAAATCGATCCGGTTATCAGTTTATATGTTCCGCAAATATATGAAAAATAAACTATCTTTGTCCTTGTAATCCATATTATTCTTTATGTCAAAGATCGATTGCTTCATTTCCTGTTGCGCCCCTGAGACTGCAGCCGCCACCAGGGCCAATCTCTCGTCCGAGCCCGCCGTTTCTTCGCTTTGTTTCCTTGGAACCGACCAGCCGCTTTCGTCCACGGATACGCTCCGTTACATCGCAGGCAAGGCCGGGGCGGAGTTTACCCTTCTCTATACTAAGCCGACTGAGCTCTCCCTCGTTCATTATGCGCTCGAGAGGATGCTTTCCGTCGCCGACGATACCTGTGCGGCGATGGTGTATGCCGACCATTTCGCGATGACCGGCGGCGAGCTGAAGCAGGCGCCGGTCATCGACTGCCAGTTCGGCGCCCTGCGCGACGACTTCGACTTCGGCGGTGTCCTGCTTTACAGGACCTCCGCCCTGAAGGACGCCGTCGCGCGAATGGACTGCGATTACAGTTTCGCTGCGCTGTACGACCTTCGCCTGAAGGTTTCCCAGAAGGGGAGTCTTGTGCATATCAACGAGTTCCTCTATTATGAGGTGGAGACCGACCTGCGCAAGTCGGGGGAAAAGCAGTTCGACTATGTGGACCCGAAGAATCGCGCGGTCCAGATAGAGATGGAGCAGGCGTGCACCAGGCACCTGAAGGATATCGGGGGTTATCTTGAGCCTGTATTCAAGCCGATATCATTCGAAGCCGGAGATTTCAGGTATGAGGCTTCCGTGGTCATCCCTTGCAAGAACCGGGTGCGTACCATCGCTGACGCCATACGTTCGGCTCTGTCGCAGAAGGCCTCGTTCAGATACAACGTCATTGTGGTGGATGACAACTCCACGGACGGTACGGTAGATGTGATCAAGGGATTCCTCGACGATCCCCGGCTGGTGTATATAGCGCAGGACAAGACCTGGCATGCGATCGGAGGCAACTGGAACGCCGCGCTGCATCATCCGCTCTGCGGAAGGTTCGCGCTGCAGCTGGATTCCGACGATACCTATTATGATGAGAATACTGTTCAGAAGATGGTGGATGCTTTCCATGAGCAGAACTGCGCCATGGTGGTGGGAACGTATCGGATGACCGATTTCGACGGCAATACTTTGCCTCCCGGCATCATCGACCATCGCGAATGGACTCCTGAGAACGGGCGGAACAATGCCCTTCGCATCAACGGTCTCGGAGCGCCCCGCGGGTTCTATGTCCCGCTTCTCCGCGAGCTGAATTTCCCTACGACCAAGTATGGCGAGGACTATGCCGTAGGTCTCAGGGTTAGCAGGGAGTATCAGATAGGCAGGATTTACGATGTTCTCTACAATTGTCGCAGATGGGAGGGAAACTCCGATGCAGCGCTTGAGATAGAGAAGGTTAACGCCAATAATACCTACAAGGACAGGATACGCACATGGGAGCTGGAGGCGCGTGTGAGGGCAAATTCTTTGAAAAAAAAGTGAAAAAAGTTTGGTGGTTTAAAAACTTTCCGTACCTTTGCATTCCCGCTTGAAACAAACGAGCGGGATTTTTCTGCAAAAGAAGTTCATTGAAAAGACTGAAGGAAGTACAAGCAAGTACCGAGAAATTATTAAGAATCGAGAGCGTTGATTTCTTTGAAACGCGTCAGGACAGACTAGAGTTATA